>JAIRNN010000050.1 GCA_031257995.1 Spirochaetaceae bacterium
GGAGATTGAATTGAGCGTACTGAACAGCCACGGCTTAAAGGATCGTGTGCCGGCGACAGGGCGGATGGAGAAAGAAGTATCCGCGTGGAACGCCATACGGAACGAAAAGGCACGGACCACAGACTGGCGTTTTACTGCCGCCGATGCCCGGATAAAGCTTAAGAGACTTTATCCACAGTCCCCTAGTTGACTGCCTGCTAGTCTCGTTAACAGTCCACGTATCGCTGGAAGCGCCGATTACCAGCACATCGCCGGTCCACGCCTTGCCGCCGGTTTCCACCACAGTGTGCCCATCCCCGGCAAGGCTTCCGCCAAGAGCGTAGGTCTGGCCGCCCGATTTGATCGTGATCGTGCCCGAGTTCGTGCCGTCCGCATCGGCGCCAAAGATGTAATCGCCGCCGCTCGCCACATTGACATTCGCGTTCTGCGCCACCGTAACGGTCTTTCCCACAGTGAGGGTCTTGCCCGCCGTCACGGTGAGTGTCGCGCCGGTTTTCACGGTAACGTCGGCCCCGGAAACGTTGACCTTGCTGTCCTCGATTACGCTGGTATCGCCGGCCACTTCCACCGTGCCGATAGCCTTGACCGTTCCGGTGGGCGCAACCGAATTTCCGTTCACCGTGAGCTTCCCGTACACGTAGACCGTGAGGCCGGAGATAACGCCACCGCCGGTGGCGTTAGACAGCGTGTAGTCCTTGACCGCCGTAACGCCGCCGACAGCCGTAACCCCGTCCGCGTTAGTCGGAAGCCCCGCCGCCGCAACAACAAGTTTGCCGGTGCCCGACACATTCGCCTCAGGGAAATCGGTCTTCTCTCCAACGAGAACGTCAGTGGCCGCCGACAGCACAACCTTCGCGCCGGCCGCCGCAGCATCGTCAATCACCGCCTGAAGATCCGCGACAGCCCACTCGCCGTTCACCGACTCTGATCCCGCCTTTCCGTCCGCCCCTGCGTCGCCCGTTCCCGGGTTATCGCAGCCGATTAAGAACAATGACACGCTCAGCAGAGCGGTCATTCCAATTAAAAAGAACTTTTTCTGTAACATAGAAAAGTCCTCCTTCAAATAAAATAAGCCCTCCCCTACGGGACAGCCGGAACCTCTTTCGAGGCCCCTTTATAAAAAGAGGACTAAACACCGGAAAAGCGATTACTTTCTTTGAAAAAGAAAGTACAATTTTCCCCGTATTTAGCGGCCCCGGTCGCGGCAAAGTTTCTCACGCTCTGCACCGCCTCCGGGGTCTCCCTCTTTATCTCACCACCTTCCCCCTTCGGGGAAATTGAAAATGACATTTTCCATTATCCATTCGTGCGCCGCGCCCGCCCGCCGCAACGACATCTAAACAGCCCCCGCCCCAACGGGCCGTGCCATTTAGTATGGTTATCCGGGGGCAGGAGCGGCGCTCCCTACGGGAGGCCAAGCTACCTACGGTAGCACGCGCCCCGCAAGCGGCACCGCCGCTGAAGGCAAGCATAGCCTTCCGCATACAGCGCTGCTCCTGCCCAACGCAAACCCCCTCACACTCAATGCCGCGCGCCCGAAACAACGCTCATTGACGGCGATCCCAAGCCCGGCAGGAAACCGGACCAGTGGAAAACCGGAAAACCGTCCACAGGCAGCCCTTCTTTTTCTTCGGGTTTAAGGAGGAAGGCCGCCGTGCTTATGAGCGCTGTTTCCGGCCCGTTCCCTCTTCGGGGGAATTGAAAATGATCGGGGCTTGACATCAGTTTCCATATCTCCCTTTTCCATTATCCATTCGCGCAGCGTGCGCCCCCGCCGCCACGCCTCCTAAACAGTACCCGCCCAACGGCCGGCGCCATTTAGTATTGTTATCTGGGGCAGGAGACACGTTCCCTACGGGAGGCATTGCGCGCCGTAAGCGGCGCCGCCGTTAGGGACGCTGCCAAAGGCGGCCCGCCTCCCGTAGGGAGCGCGTCTCCTGCCCAACACAAAGCCCCCACACTAAATGCCGTGCGCCCGAAACAACGCTCAAAAACGGCGATCCCGGCCCTAGTACCGGGACCGATGAAAACGGAAGGCCGTCCACGGACGGCCCTTCTTTTTGTATGGATTTGAGGAGGAGGGCCGGCGTGTTTATGAGTGCTGTTCCGGCTGCCGATGGCCACAGTGCTGCTGCTGCACCGCGTTCTCCGCGAGATTAGGAAGCGTTATCCCTTTGAGATGCGCGGGCTAAAACTCGAGGGGGCATGGCTCACGTTTTACATTAAACCCGACGACGGCCTCAAACTGCCGCTGATAATGCAGCTGCTGAAACAAACGTTTTCCCTGCGGTTCAACATAATCGTGGGACGGAGGGGGCACGTTTGGGGAGAGCGGTACGAGTCGGAGATCCTGGACGGGGAGCCGCCTGAGGATGTGGAAAAGGCGGACTGGGCGGCGATAGACAAGCCGGCAAACACGCCGGTAGCGGGGGCGGCGGCCTACACCTTGACGTGGGACAGCCTTAGGTCGCCTGGAATGACCCCGGTTTTCGGCCCAAAACGCCGCCAAACCCGCATCCCAGCCGGAATAACCGCCCCGGATCACGGCCCCAAAGGAGGTACCGCCTGTCTCAAGCGTCCCGGCCCAAGATGGCCGCGAGAGAGGTCTGCCCGCCCCGCAACGCGGGGTTTTGAAACCGGCTCAATTGATTGTACCGGAGTTGCGCCCGTAAGCGGCGCAGCCGCCGAAGGCAGCATCGCCGCCCGCAGACAGCGGCTCTCCGCAAGATAAACGCATAGGAATACAATAAACCCGCGAATCTTCACGAACAGACGCGAACAGAATAGCATAGTCTTCATTTTTCTGTATGATTGAATGTGAAAATTCGTGTGGTTGCGGGCCAAAGTCCCGTTGAAAATGGGATAATTTTCCAGACATAACTGCAGACATCGGTACGCTTTGTTCGTGTGGTTTGCGGCTCTAAAAAATTCTATGCGTTTATCATGGGCTCTCCGGCCTGCCGACACGCTATCAAACTATACTCCATTAGGCATGAAAATATCATTTACAGCTCCACAAAAAATTGCCCGGCAATGATCCGGGGGCGTTGCGGGGGTGTCCCCCGCTGAGGGGGTAAGCGTAAGCCCGCAGGGCTGGAGCGGAGGGGGAGACTTCCCCCTCCTCCTTATACTCTCTTGGTAGAAGCATTAAAATTCGTGTAATCTGCGCAATCTGCGGACAAATATCCTTGGTTTGTTGACAGCGGCCGGCAAGTTGCCGCAACGCCCCTACTCAAACCGCAAACTATCCGTGATGCTCATCTTCAACGCCCGCCGGATAGGAAAGAAGGCCGCGCCCGCCGAGACCAGCGTCGCCACGGCCGCCGAACCGATGATGACCGGTACGTTCCATGTCGAGCGGAATATTCCTGTCGTCCGGTAGCCGATGTTGCCGCTCATCTGGTTTGTTATCGCGGTGAAGTCGAGGCCATGCTCCACCATTGGGATCGTGCAGAGGCAACCGATGAGCGCCCCCGCCAGCGCGCCAAAGAACCCGGCCATTCCCGCTTCCAGCATATAGACAAGCGCAAGATCGCCGTCCGTCATCCCCTGCGCCCGCATCATGCCGATCTCCTTAGTCCGCTCCAGAATCGCCAGCAACATCGTGTTGGCGATTCCCAGAAACGACAGAATAAAGAGAATCGCCACCATGATCCGCGAGCTTATGTCGTCGCCCTTCGCGGCCGCCTCGTAGTCGGCGGCATAGGTCTGCCAGCCGTAGATCCCCATGCCGGGCGGCAGCGCGGTACCAAGCATCCCCTCCAGCGCGGCGGCGATGACTTCGGCCCGCTCGTTCTTGCCGGGGAGCCGCGTGTCGTCCGCGCCCTTTGCCCGCACGAGCAGCTCCGTCACCTTGCCCTCCAGCATGAGGCCGTTGTCGTCCTGTAACACGTCCAGCGGAATCCACGCCACGTTGTTGTTGTTCTTGGGATTGGGCGAGTTCACGATACCCGCGACCACCGCATCGATCACCTGATACACATGGCGGACAACCCCCCGCTCGTCTTTTAAGTCAACCGCCGTGGTGATACGCACCGGGGAAAACGCGTCCCCCGGCTTGTTGAGCACTCCGTTGGTACTCACGCCCAGCTTATCCGCCGTCATCGCGCCCAGTACGATCTGCGGCATGGGAAGCCCGTTTTCGCGGGTCATACCGTTCCGAATCGGTTCCCCGTCTTCGATAAAGTCCGTCCAGCGGAGCAGCCTCCCCTCCGCCTCCGGGTCGCAACCGATAAACACGACCGGCGCGGAACCGCCCTCGGCGTAGAGCGTCCCCGCAAACACAAAACGCGGCGCGGTGTCGTAGCCCGCCGCGTCCAGCGCCGCCGCATACGTTTCCCAGCCTGAAAAGTTCGCGTACATCGGCAACTCGTCCAACTTCTCGATATAGGCCGCCTGTTGCGCCTTCGCCGCCCCCGTCTCGTAACTCACGATGTTGCGCTGGGAATCGAGCTGCATCCCCAAGAGCCAGCCGTCAACAAAAATATACGTCGCCACGCTCACCGCGATAGCCAGTACCGTAAGCGTCGTCTTCACCCGGTGCCGCGCCAGATTGCGGAACGCGACCCGCTTCAGTTCCAGAACATACCCCAGCGTCATTTTCGTGTTTATTTTCGTTTCCGTGTTCATTTTCGCTTTCATTTTCGTTCCTCCCGTTCGATCAACCCGTCGCGAATATGCACCACCCGCCGGGCAACGTCCATCACCATCGGATCGTGCGTCGAAAAGATGAATGTCGTCCCCTCGCTCCGGTTCAGCGCGAGCATCGTTTGCAGAATCTCCCGCCCCGTCCGCGAGTCCAAGTTCGCCGTCGGTTCGTCCGCCAGAATGATCGCCGGCCTCTTCACCAGCGCCCGCGCAATCGCCACCCGCTGCTGCTGCCCGCCCGACATCTCCTTGGGCCGCCGATTCTCCATCCCCTCCAGCCCGACCCCGCGCAACGCCTCAAGCGACCGCTCCCGTGCTTCCGCCTTGCCCACCCCCAGCAATGTGAGCGGAAACGACACGTTCTCCAGCGACGACAGCACCGGAATCAGATTATACGCCTGAAAGATAAACCCAATCTTCTCCCGCCGCAACAGCGCGAGCCGCTTCTTCGAGAGCGCCCCCGCGTCCAGCCCGCTCACCGCGATACTCCCCGCCGTTACCGTGTCGAGGCACCCCGCGATATGCAGGAACGTACTCTTTCCGCTCCCCGACGGCCCCGCAATCGCCGCAAACTCCCCCCGCTCAAACGCCGCGTCCACCCCGCGCAGCGCGTTCACCGTAATCCCGCCAAGATCGTAGTCCTTGACCACCCCTTTCGCTTCAACAACATTCATATTCAATCCTCCAATAATAGTTACCAGTAATAGTTACAAGCTACAAGACAACAGGTGGGGGAAGTCTCCCCCTCGTTCCAGACCGCCGCCCGCAAGCGGACTTAGGGTCTTACACTACCCCCTCTGCGGGGGGCCCACCCCCCGCAACGCCCCCCATCCAGTGCCAGCCAAAATCGGGGTAATCTGTAACGCCATTGACGCAATCTGCGGACAACCCTTCCCGTTTGCACTATTGTTCTAGTCATATAGGACAATGTTAATACAGCCTGAAAAATGTGTCAAGAGCCTGTTCCAAACCTTATGTTGCGGGGAGCGGGCAGACCTCTCTTGGGGCCATCTTGGGCCGGGACGCTTGAGGCGGGCTGTAACCCCTTTTTGGCCGTGATCCGGCGGTTATCCCGGCGGGAACGCGGGTTTGGCGGCGTTGTGGGCAGAAAACCGGGTTGTTATTGTCATCCCGGGCGACCTAAGGCTGTCCCACGTCAAGGTGTAGGCCGCCGCCCCCGCTATCGGCGTGTTTGCCGACTTGTCTATCGCTGCCCAGTCCGCCTCGTCCGCATCCTCAGGCGGCTCCCCGTCCAGGATCTCCGACTCGTACCGCTCTCCCCAAACGTGCCCTTTCCTCCCAACCATCATGTTGAAACGTAAGGAAAACGTTTGTTTCAGCAGCTGCATTATCAGCGGCAGCATAAAGCCGTCATCGGGCTTAATGTAAAACGTGAGCCGCGCTCCCTCTAGCCTGAGCCCGCGCATCTCGAATGGGTAACGCTTCTTAATCTCGCGGAGCACGCGGTGGAGCAGTACTTTCGTCCACGGCAACTGGAACAGCGGCTCGCCGGTATTGATCTCTGTCCCCACT
>JAIRNN010000054.1 GCA_031257995.1 Spirochaetaceae bacterium
AGTGGGGACAGAGATCAATACCGGCGAGCCGCTGTTCCAGTTGCCGTGGACGAAAGTACTGCTCCACCGCGTGCTCCGCGAGATTAAGAAGCGTTACCCATTCGAGATGCGCGGGCTCAAGCTTGAGGGGGCGTGGCTCACGTTCTATATCAAGCCCGACGACGGCTTTAAGCTGCCGCTGATAATGCAGCTGCTGAAACAAACGTTTTCCCTGCGGTTCAACATAATCGTGGGGCGGAGGGGGCACGTTTGGGGGGAGCGGTATGAGTCGGAGATCCTGGACGGGGAGCCGCCTGAGGATGCGGACGAGGCGGACTGGGCGGCGATAGACAAGTCGGCAAACACGCCGATAGCGGGGGCGATGGCCTACATCTTGAGTTGGGACAGCCTTAGGTCGCCCGGGATGACGATAACGGCCCGGTTTTCGGTCCACAACGCCGCCAAACCCGCGTCTCCGCCGGGATAACCGCCCCGGATCACGGCCCAAAAGGGGTTACATACAGCCTCACACATCCCGGCCCAAGACAGCCGCGAGAGAGGTCTGCCCTCCCGCGCGCCATAAGGTTTGGAGCAGCCTCATCAAAGTAAACGTTCGTGTCTGTTCGTGTGCTTGCGGACCAAAGGTCCGCTGGTTACCTTGTATTTCTATGCGTTTATCCCGGTTCGGCGTTTGGAAGTCGCGTCATTTGGTTAATGTCAGGCGGGACAGGACGATTCCCCGTCCCGCCAAGCCCCGGCTACGATGTGCGCCGGGGGACACATTCCGAATTAGTCGGTACCGATAAAGGTAATAGCCGTACCGGCACCCGCAACGAGCTTGCCTGCGGCGGCGGTTTTGCTGTCTGCAGTAGCGGCTATGCAGGGATCCACATCGACGTTAGAAGTACCAGCGAAATCAACCGCAAATGTGCCCAGGATGATTTTATCGGCGGGAGCAGAGATGTCCGTTCCGGCCGCGTCGGTGGTTACGGTCCACACAGTGTCGGCCTTCACTACCGCCGCCTTGGTCGCGGTGCTTGGATTGGCTGCCGTCCCAACGGTCACCTTGGTCTCTGTCTGGGTCGCTTCGCCAAACTTGCCCGTAGCGGCTTTGACGTCAATCGCGCCGCCCGCGTTAAGAACGACTTTGCTTGTCGATTCAGTCAGATTCAAATCCCCCGTTCCGGCGATCTCAATCGCGCCATTGTCCGCCACTTCAATTTCGGTGTTCGCTGACAAGGCCAGTTTGCCCGTCGTTCCGGTATAGGTACCGGGTTTCAGCGTGGCGCCTGTTATCGTAACCTTATCGGTCGTACCGCCCGCCACGACCCCGCCGTCGGCGGGAACCGTGATGGACTCGCTGGCATTCACCGTGATACTCGCCGCATCGCTGTCTATGATCACCCCAGTATCAGAACCTTTGATAGTTACCTTGGTCGCATCGATGTTGGTGGCAATCGTATTCTTCGCGGTCAGGGTTACGCCCCCAGTGTTTTTGACGGTCACGTTGTTGTCGGTGGTGGCGCCCAAGGCGGCGGTAAAGGTAACCGCTCCGCTTCCGGCGATTATTGCACCGCTAGTGCCGGGGGTGAACATCTTGGTAACCGTGGTCGGCCCGTTGAAGACTACCTCCGACTCGCTGGCAATGTCGGTCAGCGTACCAATGGTAAGAACCGCCTTTCCCGCAAAGGTATCCTTACTGGCAACGGCTTTCGCCGTGTACGAGGCGATTGACGCCGTCGCGCCGTTGAAGGTGATGGTGGCCGATGATGTTGGACCGGCCAACGCCCCGCCGATGACGGCATTGCCGCCCACGGTCAGGTTCCCGCCGAGGGTAACCGCGCCGGTACCCGTGGTCAGGGTCCCCTTTACGTCAACCGCGTTGGTCGTGGTCAGGGTTGCGGCGCCGGTAACGGTTAGGTTGCCTAAAAGGGTGGTCGCGGCGAGTTTGATGTTCGCGCTGGAACTGATGCTGCCCAAGGGTTTAACCCCCGTAGCCGTACTGAGGTCCAACGTGGCGTCAGCGTTTGTCAAGGTACCGAGGATGTACACGGTTTTGCTGCCCAGTACCGTTGCTTTGGCAGTCCCGCCAATGTTACCGGAAGCGTCAACCGTCACGTCCTGTACCGCATAGGCGCCGCTGCCGGCCGCCGCCGCGAAATCCGCAACGGATACCAGCGGAGCCAGTTTTCCTGACGATCCCGTGTTCGCCGCCGAATCCCATACGGATGTCCCTGCCGGGGGAAAGATTACGGCATTTTGAATGTCGATGCTTCCCGCGCCGATGGCAACCTTGGCGGACCGCGCGTTCACGAAGGAATCGCTGGCAAAGGTCAGTGCCCCGTCCACGGTTATGCTTGCCCCTTTCAGGTCAACATAGCCCGCCCCGATTTCGACACTGCCCGAAATCAGGATGGGACCGCCCCGGTCAACAATGCCTTGCAGGGACGCGGCGGTTATGTTGGCGCTTAACTGCGTCGTCCCCACCGACCCCGGCGCGCCTGCGACACCCGATTCCGGATCCGTCGGGCAACCGATTAAGAATAATGACACGCTCAACAGAACGGCCACACTTAGAAAGAACTTTTTCATTTGAAAAGTCCTCCTTAAAATAAAATAAGCCCTCCCCTACGGGACAGCCTGGGCCTTTCGGCCCATTTATAAAAAGAGGACAAGACGCAAGAAAAGTGTTACCCTCTCTCTTGTCTTGACGACCCCGGTTACGGTACTGTTTTCCACGCAGCGAACCGTTTTCGGGGTTCCTCTTTATCTCAATTAACTAACGCCCCTTTTTTCCTTATAATGGGGCCGCGCGCCCGAAACAGCGCTCAATGACGGCAATCCCAGACCCGGCGCAAACCTGAGCCCGTAGGAAACCGGAAGACCATCTGCGGACAACCCTTCTTTCTTGGCTTTTTGGAGGAAGGCCGCCGTGTTTATGAGCGCTGTTTCCGGCGTGTTCCCCCGTAGGGGGAATTGAAAAGGGATAATGACTGAGGTCTGGCGGCGCATTTTCCCTTCTCCATTCCCCCTGGGGAACCCGCCCGAAACAACGCTCAACAACGGCAATCCCAGTCCCGGATGAGAAGGCCGGAACCGATGAAAACGGAAGGCCGTCCACGGACAACCCTTCTTTTACGGATTTGAGGAGGAGGGCCGGCGTGTTTATGAGCGCTGTTTCCGGCGCGTTCCCCTTAGGGGAAATTGAAAACGGGTAATGGAAAAGGGGTAATGGCGGGGCTTGGAGATTTCTGTTATGCTCGCTTTTCCTAAGGGGGGACCCTGTCCGTGAGACGCGGAAAATGCTAAACTTGAAAAATAGGGAAACCCCGTGAAAACGGCCTAAACAGGGCCTAAAAGGGGTGATTAAGGGGCTAAAAACCCATTTGAGGGGGGGGGGGAGGATGAGGAGAAGAAAGAGAAGAATTATTTGACAGAGGCAACCCAGAGGACCTGAAAGACAATAAAACTTTCTTCATATACAACATTACCCTTTGCACGACATTCCCGCCCCGGCTTTCAGGACGACAGGCACTTTTATACCACACCCGAAAACTTTTGTCAAGCGGGTACCCCCAAAAAACGTGAAAAAAAGTGAAAAAAGATGAAAAAAGTTACAGGAACCACAGATGAACACGGACGGACGCGGATTTTTCACACTGGGCCTCTCTTAATCCGTGTAATCTGCGGACCTTTTCGTCTTTTTCGCACTTTTTTCGTGTCAGACTAAATCAGGACGGCTGGTAACCACATATATAATATATATATGTACGGGAGTATAATGTATGAGAGAAAACAGAGAATTAGCGGAAAACGTCTGGTACGAGGTGCGGACGGCGGTTAATATCGAAGAGCCCTTGTTCCGGTTGCCGGAGGC
>JAIRNN010000086.1 GCA_031257995.1 Spirochaetaceae bacterium
GAAATAAATAAAATTGTGAGTAGAATTAACTCAACGCCGATGAAGTGTTTGGGATTTAAAACCCCTGCTGAGGTTTTTGCCAAATGCGGGGGTGTTGCACTTGCTGGTTGAATCCGGCATAAAAATAATATTTATGAAGAAAAAATATCAATGAGAAAACCATTGGAGGTACTAATGACAGGATGGGCAACACCAACGGCAAACGAAACCAATGGTATTGAAATAATATTTAAAAAAGAGAAGAAATAATATGAAATACGGGCCAAACTTCGCATAACGGGAAGCGGTCGTGTTTTGGGAACAGGTTCAGTCTGCTAGGAGATACTGGAGGATAGTATGAGGAAGAGTACGTTTTTTATGAAGATGATCGCCGCTTCGCTGTTGAAACGGCGCGGGCGTATGATTACCGCGCTGCTTGCCGTCTCTATCGGATCCACCGTTCTGTGCGGCCTCTTAACGCTGAGTTTTGATATTCCGCGTCAGATGGGCCGGGAGTTTCGTTCCTACGGCGCGAATCTCATCGTCTATCCGCGAGGAGAGGGCGGGCTAAGCGAGGCGGAGGCGCGGGCGGCTCTTTCGCGGGTGCCCTCCGATGCCCTTGTCGGCGCGGCCCCCTACCGGTATCAGCCCACGAAGATTAACGAACGTCCTTTTGTCGCGGCGGGTACCGATCTTGACGAGGCGCGGAAGACCAGCCCGTGGTGGTTTGTGCTGGGCCGCTGGCCTTCCGGGGAGGGCGAGGCGCTCATCGGGAAAGAGATCGCCCAGACCTTGCAACTCGCCGCCGGAGGGGAATTTATCCCCGCCGGTTCCGACACGCCTTTTACCGTGACGGGTATCCTCGAAACAGGCGGCGTTGAGGAATCGTTCTTCATCGTGTCAATGGCCGATTGCGCGAAAATAGCCGCCGGCTTGGATAACGGCGCGGGAAGCGGCGCAAAAACTGCGGATACTTTCGCCGCCGATCTCCTCGAACTCTCCGTGGCCCGAGACGCAGAGGCCCTTGCAGCCATCGCCGTCGGCATCAATCAAGCCGTCCCCGGTGTCGAGGCGAACCTCGTCAAACGGCTTGCCGCGTCCGAAGGCGGCGTACTTACCAAACTGGGCGCGTTGACCGCGATTGTAACGCTCATCGTCCTCCTCTTAACGATGATCTGCGTGGCAACGACGATGATCTCGGTGGTAGCCGAGCGGCGGCGCGAGATCGGCCTCAAAAAAGCCCTCGGCGCGGCGAACCGTTCCCTGCTTGCCGAGTTTCTGGGAGAAGCGGTCTTTCTGGGACTTTTAGGCGGTCTTTTCGGCGCGATTCTCGGTATCGTCTTCGCCCAAGGCGTGTCGGTCAACGTATTCCACCGTCCCATCGCCTGGCGAAGCTCGATCGCCCCGCTCACGATAACCGCATCGGCCCTGATTACCGCTCTTTCGTCGTTATTGTCCCTGAAACAGGCCGTTTCGGTAGACCCGGTCATCGTGCTTCGTGGAGAATAGCTGCCCCCTACGGGGGAATGGAAAATTGATAATTGAAAATGGAAAATGAAAGGAGGCGGACGGGTAGTGTGTTTTATCGCCAGCCGCTGACCACTGCTCAATATGATGGGGGCGTTGAACAAACGGCTGAATTTTGTTATATGAGAAGCGGAGGTATGAACAATGACCGGAAACAGTATAATGCTTGATGAATTTGCCTATTACAAAGCCCGTCAGGATGAAATTGTCCATATATCGGCGAAATAGCCGTCATCAAAGACCATGCGGTAAAAGGCTATTACAAGACAATGGGCGAAGCCCTCGAAGCAGTGCGGGATTATTCCATTGAAACCTATTTGCTCAAAGACTGTCGCCTAAAAGGGACAGATATTGTCCGTCTGTATAACCGTTCATTTCGTTTCGTCATTCTAACACCTGAATCACAGTTAACCCCAGATGAGACAGATGTGCACAGATTGAATAGTAACAAAATCATCTGTGTTAAGGGAGACGGTCTGATGAGCGATATGGGGAGTGAACCGCCAAGGCGAAAAAGGCGTAGAAGGTTTTCATTGACAGATGTGCGTCCTACCGCTAATCTGTCTGTTCCACCAGCCTTCAATAACCCCTGTAGCTCCTGTAAAACCGATAGATTATCTTATCGGTATCCGCCATCCTTCTTCGCCTTCGCGGTTAAATTTCTTGAGAGTTAGTGAAATAGAAAGATCGACAGGAGAGTGCCCGACTTCCGAATATAAATCTGTGTTTATCCGCGCTTATCCGCGCAATTAGCGGCAGTTTGGGATTAAAGCCTGTGATGAAGAAAAAAGCGGGCAAATTCAGTAAATTATTAAAAGAGTCCGCGCTTGTTGTCGCGCCTGATTTATATATTGCCGAATTAACCAATACGTTTTGGAAATATCGCCGGGCGAAGATTTTTACCAAAGATGAATGTCTGCAATATATCCATGACGGACTAAATTATGTGGATAAATTTAGAGCTTATCCGGGAACAAGGCCGGGGTGAACCGGGATCAGGTTGCGCCAAGCTATTATGGCACAGGCTAACTCTGCCAGCCCCTGACAGTTCCTCACTTTCTTCTCATACCGTACCGGCCGTTTCCTGAACCGGTTCATCCGCGAATGACATACCTCCACCACCCGCCGCCGTGCTGCATACAGTGGATTATTCTCCTTTTCCTCCCGCTCCTCTCCCGCCCCCCGGACGCGCGCCTTGTACCCCAGCCCTTCCGCCAGTCCCCGCGCCCTGCATACCCCGCATCCGGGCACATATTCATCCCTTTCGGGCCTGCGGTAACCAGAGACTTCAGCGTTTCTTCCAATAACTTGATGTCATGCCGGCCGGCCCCGCCCAGTACGATACTTATCGGCAATCCGTGTGACCCGGCCGCTATACTCCGTTTGATCCCTTTTTTCCCGGTCCGCAGGATTGTTTCCCGTCCCTTCCCGGGCCAGCGGCGCCTTCACCATGCTCCCGCCCGCGCTTTGCCATTCCCGGCCCAGCCCCTTCAACGCTTCATAGGCCGTCAGCCCTTCCCGCCGCATCCTCAGGAAAAATCCGGCCTGTGCCCGTTCGCTGAAATACTGGCGGATGCCGCCGGCCGCCCCGTATTCTTTGAGCGGCGCCTTCCACCGGATGCCGGTTCGCAACACATAGAATATGCCTTCCGGCACCCGCCGCGGCGGTACCGGTTTTCGTCCCGCCGGTGTTCCGGCACCAATGCCTTCACCGCTTCCCACAGTTCATCGGTTAGTTCCCGTGACCTAATCCCGGTCCCTTTGTCTCGTTTCATACTTCCTTTTCGGCCGTTTTTTATTCTCGGATAAGCTCTTATAGACAGCATGGAGATTTGACAGGAGGCGTTTTCAGAGGGAATACATAACGGTCATTCAATTTATGATATGTTTTATATGGTGGTTACAAGAAGAAATGACGGTATTCTGATAACCAACGATTCGGTTTTAGCCGCAATGTGTAAAGATAATAATATTCAAATATGCTAATTAACATAACAGATTATTCCGGCGCGAAGATCCGGGGTCCTAGGGGTGGAACCCGGGACTGTGTCCTTTGGAGAGGGGGTGCCGGGAGCCCGTAGGGCGGGAGGCAGGGGAGACTTCCCACTGTCAACAAGTTAAGCAAATAAAAGGTCCACAGATTTCCCCGATTACACAGATTTTTGTTTCAAAACCTATCTTTAATCTGTGGAAATCTGTGGACAAAAATTCTTAACTTGTTGACAGAGGAAGACTTCCCCCTTTATAGCAGGAATGACAGACAAACTAAAAACGGAGAGAGAGGGATTCGAACCCTCGGACCCCTTACGAGGTCAACGGTTTTCGAGACCGCCCGATTCAACCGCTCTCGCATCTCTCCAGAGCGACGGAGAGAGAGGGATTCGAACCCTCGGTGCCTTTCGAGCACACACGATTTCCAATCGTGCACCTTCGGCCGCTCGGTCATCTCTCCGTATAGGCATCCCGTTCAGTCTAGCCTATTTGCGGCAAGTGTTCAAGCGGCGCGCGTGTTTTGGCTACAGCTCGCCGAATGCCGTCCGCATGAGTTCTTTGGTGTAGGGGTTTTGCGGGTTTTCCATGATGTCGCGAACGCGGCCCTGCTCGACAATTTTGCCCGCCTGCATGATGAGCACGGTATGGCAGAGGCTGCGAACGACGCGGAGGTCGTGGCTGATGAAGATGTAGGAAAGGTGGCGGCGTCTCTGGAGTTCGAGGAGGAGGTTGATCACCTGAACCTGCACCGTCCGGTCGAGAGAGGAGGTCGGCTCGTCGAGGATGAGGATGTCGGGCTGGAGGATGAGGCTCCGCGCGATGGCGATCCGCTGACGCTGGCCGCCTGAAAACTCGTTGGGATAACGGTCGAGGATGTCTGCTTCTTCGAGGCCCACCTCGTCCAGCACGTCCTGTACCCTCGCGGTGATTTCACGTTGCGGGTAGCGTTTGTGAACCAAAAGCCCTTCGCCGACAATCTCACGCACCGTCTGCCGGGGTGAAAGACTGCCGTAGGGATCCTGAAAGATCATCTGCATCCGGGGACGGAGCGGGCGCAACGCTTTCTGTTTCAGCCTGTGGATATCCTGTCCCAGCACGTTGATGCCTCCCGTACTCTTTTCCAGCCGCAACAGCGCCTTGCCCAGCGTCGTTTTCCCCGATCCGCTCTCCCCAACAAAGGCGAGGCTTTCGCCCCTGCACAGTTCAAACGAGACCCCATCCACCGCCTTGATGTAGCCGGTTACCTTCCGCAGAATGCCGGTTTTCACCGGAAAATAGACCTTGAGATCGTCAACCGTTGCCACGACCGGCGCGTTTGCCGGAAGCGGCGGGACCAGCGTGGTTTCCGCGCCAACGCTGTCTGCGGCGATGAGCAGCTTCGTGTAGTCCTCGCGTGGCGCGCCAAACAGGGCGGGGGGCGAGCCTTCTTCGACGATCCGCCCTTCCTTCATCACGATCACGCGGTCCGCAAACCGGCGCACTAGACCTAAGTCATGCGTGATGAACAGCACAGACATTCCCATGCCGCGTTGCAACTCTTTCAGCAGGGCGAGAATCTGCGCCTGAATCGTTACGTCAAGGGCCGTTGTCGGCTCGTCGGCGATGAGCAGAGCCGGGTTGTTGATCAACGCCATCGCGATCATCACGCGCTGCCGTTCCCCGCCGGACAACTCGTGGGGATAGGCGGCAAGGCGCTTACGCGCGTCCCGAAGGCCCACCCGTTCCAGTGCCTCGGTAACCGGCGCCCTTATCTTTTTGGGCGCGATTCCCTGGTGTAGCCTGAGCGACTCGCCCAGTTGTTTCTCGATACGGTGCAGCGGGTTGAGGCTGGTCATCGGCTCCTGAAACACCATGCCGATCTTCGACCCGCGCAACGCCCGCAGTTCCGCGTTGTTCATCGCCAGCACGTTCCGCCCCTCAAACAGCGCCTCGCCGCCATAGGACAGCCACTCCTCACTCTGAAGCCGCAACAGGGCCTGCGCACTCACCGTCTTTCCGGAACCACTCTCCCCCACAATCGCGACAATCTCGTTTCTGTCAACATGAAAATCAATCCCATGAACGACTTCACGGTCAAAAGAAGCGGTAAAACGGCGATACTCGACGAGGCGTTCACTCATACCAACAGCATACCGCATTTATGCGGAATTTGCAACCGGAACCCTTTCCACCCTTAATTGAATTTAACCATAAAGGCGCGCCAAGGCGCAAAAGGTTTTTTCAGATAGATGCGCATCCTAACGTCAATCCGTCTGTTTTGCCGCCTTCAATAGTGCCTGTAAAGCCGACAGGCTGTCAAACCAGCACGCTCCATCCGTATTCGCCTTCGCGGTTAATTCCTGCCGTTTTGCCAACAGACAGAAACATCCCCAAACACATGAGTTTTGAAACAGTCTCAATAGTTATCCGCTTGAACCTCGAAATACGCCTGCGGGTGAGCGCATACGGGACAGGACTGCGGCGCGGCTTTGCCGATATGAACGTGTCCGCAGTTCCGGCACACCCACACCCGGTCGCCGTCTCTGGAAAACACAATCCCCTTCTCGATGTTGCCCAGCAACTTTCGGTAACGCTCCTCGTGATGTTTCTCGATATCGGCGACCATCGCGAAAAGCGCCGCGATGTCGTGAAACCCCTCCTCCTCCGCAGTCTTGGCGAAAGACGGATACATCGCCGTCCACTCCTCGTTTTCCCCCGCCGCCGCGTCCTTCAGATTCGCCTGAGTGTCGGGAATCGTCCCGTCATGCAAGAGTTTAAACCAAATCTTTGCGTGTTCCTTCTCGTTTTCGGCACTCTCCAAAAACGCCGCCGCAATCTGCTCGTAGCCGTCCTTCTTGGCCTTCGACGCGTAATACGTGTACTTGTTGCGAGCCTGCGATTCACCGGCAAACGCCGCCTGAAGATTCTTTTCCGTCTGTGATCCCTTCAAAATTGCCATAAAGCCTCCATAAAAATAATCTTGAATACAGCATATCATAAATAGATAAAAGATAGTAGAAAGGGAGGGGGAAGTCTCCCCCTCGCTCCTGCCCGCTCTCGGGTCGATACGTCCACGCTTACGGCGTGTCCGCACCTCCCTCCGTTTGGTCATACGCTACCCCCTCTGCGGGCACCCAATGCCGAGAGCGAAACATTGAGCGCGTTTCCGCCATTTTTGTGGCACGGTGTGGGCCCCAAAAATGTTTTACCGTAACTAAAAGCAACAGGGCCCCGGGAGCCCCGCCCCCCCGCAACGCCCCCCGGATCATTGCCGGGCAATTTTTTGCGGAGCTGTACAATGATGTGTTCATGCCTAATGGAGTTATAGAATAGATCATAGATCACTTAAAACGCACTTTTTATGGAGGAAAAAGTGCGGGTTTATTTAGATAATGGTATTTTTAACAGGCCCTTTGACGATCAAAATCAGTTGAAGATAAAACTTGAAACTGAGGCAAAACTGTTCATACAGAAAGGCATCCTAGATAACAAATATGAATTGGTCTGGTCTTATATTTTAGAATATGAAAACAATCAAAACAAATTTGACGACAGACGCAATACTATTTATGACTGGAAAAACATTGCAAAGATACATTGCATCAAAAATGATGAAATTATTGAATAGAGTTGTTTAGAAACCTCAAGTTTCTAAACAACTTCCGCTAAGAAATGCGGTTTTGTAAGGCTTTTAGCCCGGCTTTAGTCTGAAAAACCGCAAGGCTTGTGAGACAACCAACCGGGTTGTTAAACAAGTCTATTCTGATTATTTAATAACAACAGACAGTTGTTCAATTTACAAATAAGTGATATAAGAATAATAAACCCATTGGCTTTTATAAACGAATTGGAGGGATAATTATGTATGCGGAAATGGCTTTGCGGAACGAAGGTATGCAAATTTTAGTAAACAAGTTGGGTCGGGTAGAAGCGGAACGTTTCATCAGCCTTATTATCCGGAAACCATTCGATTATACGGAATGGCAAAGGATTTTATTTACGGTTCTTCATCACAATGTGTGGGTATAGATTTTAGAGAAAATTGAACAAGCGCGCTGGTTTTGCTTATAATAACGGCATTCAAAACCAAATAAGCGGAGGTTTCAGCGTGCAATTTCGCACACTACTCAAGAAGCTGCTTCGTGTCAAGAATATCATAATCGAGCAGGCCT
>JAIRNN010000316.1 GCA_031257995.1 Spirochaetaceae bacterium
ATTTGGCCCTTGCAGGTTTTTTGTAATAATTCCAGCGCGGCCAGATTGTCGCCTTCAAGGAGAAAATTAACCTGTGTGCCGTTGTCGATAAACAATTTCCTGTTTTCCGATAATACCGGGGTATGAGTTTCAAGGGTTTCGTCTATGGCTTCCCGGTGTTCCTCGAACACCAGTCCGAATTTCTTGGCGTTTATTTCCTTTTCTATTTCTGACAGCCATGCAAGCATATTGCGGGTATTTTCGTCCTGTTTGGCGGCGGCAATATATTTATGGATTGCCTTTATTTTATCGGTGAGGTCTTTCCGCTTTTGTTTGGATATATTGGTTGACATTGGCGATACCCTACTTTTTAACCTTTTTTGTTGTTATTGTCAAGTTTGTAGTATCCAATTCAGGGTAGTCTTTTTCAAATATCTCCCTCACACTTACATCACGGGTTTTTAACTGGTTTCCAAGATAAGAGAGTCGTCGCCTATTGCCGGCAATAATATCTGACCATCTCATTACATGAATTTCTATATCTTTTTTATTGGATTTGTGATAAAGTGTAGAGTTGTCATTTCTAACAATTAATGATTCTCCCATCGCAGAAAAACCGGATGATACCAAGATTATTTTATATTTAAGTGAGCCACTAAATTTATCCAGCCGTTCAATATCATACATATAGCGTTCAACTTGATTGAGTTCTCGTTGGCTTATTTTTACTCTTGGGGCTTTCAATTCTACAATTATAATTTCACGTTGGCTGTTATTCATAAGCCTTTCATTGTAAAAGAATAAGTCTGTGATATCTAAAATTTCTTTATCTGTAATATTGTCATAATAATTTATATCATCCTTGTTTTCTTGAAACTTAAAGTGTTTATCATAAAGGGCCTTTAGGTTTTTTGCTAATTGAGTATCGGAAAATAAACTAGGGGTACTGGTATACTCTTCCCCAAAAATCCAAAGGTTTCGTTCAATTATTTTGTGTAACTGATTGCGTTCCAATAAATATTTTGAGATTTCACCGTAAATAATCTGATGGAGAAAATCTAAAAATTGTTCCTTTTTGTATATATCATTTGTAAACCGGATTACTTCCGATAAAGCAACGTTTTTCAGTAATTCCCTGAATTTCTTAACCTGATCATTGTCAAGAGCGGTTATTGTTTTAAGTATGTCCTCTAGATCATCGTTATCGCTGTTACTTATGGCCTTGTCCAGTAACGGATAAATAACCCGGCGAATAGGTTCCTTTTTTTGAAGTATGGAATAGTCTTTTTCGATAAAATAAGCAAGTTGATTAAAAGCAATTTCTTTGGACCCGGGAGTAGGTGTGTTACGATATGGATAATAATGGTCATCGAGTAATGTTTGCCTAAACGCAAAATAGTCTTTATGTTTTTCTTTAATAAATTCTCTTACAGTTGACCTTACCTCATTTTTCAGTCTGGCTAAATCCGTGTCCATGCCCTCAAACGGGAGATTTCTAAAAATATCCGACTTAGGGGTAAATTTGTCGCTGTCAATGTGAACAAGCCATGAGTTATCATCTGGATAATCAAGCCCGATTAAATCTTCAAAGCCACTCAATTTTATACCATTGTTATCTACCCGGTAGGATAAAATAATATTTTTGTTTTTGCCTTTGTAAT
This sequence comes from Spirochaetaceae bacterium, assembly GCA_031257995.1. Classification (GTDB taxonomy): domain Bacteria; phylum Spirochaetota; class Spirochaetia; order Treponematales; family Breznakiellaceae; genus JAIRNN01. The sequence continues at coordinate 1,641 of JAIRNN010000316.1, forward strand.
GAATATACTCAAGCGCAATGTTTGATGTTGTATTATCAGAGAATTTAAAATCAAAACTATCAGTTTTCGGATTATCAACCAGAAAGCTGTCTTTTTCGATTTTAATGTCATTAATAAAGAAAGTGATTTTGTCTGTAATAATCAAAGTAGAATATTTGAGAAACAATGCTTCCTCAAGTTTTCCAGGCAAGAGTTTGCTAATAAACGTCTTTCTGGGATTATTTTCAGTTTCTACTTCGTTCCAAAAATCCTTTATTGAGACTCTGTAAAATGTATCGGTTTTTTCTTCTAATTCCGTTGTTGCAATATCAACCTCATAACTTGAAAGGTCTTTTGTTAATAGAGAATTGGCATTAAGCGTTAATGCGGTATTGATGTATTTTTTTAGTTGTATATCATAGGCGGTTGTTTCAACAGAAACGGTAGAGCCTATTTGAAAGGCGGCAAAGCGGCCAATGCCCTTCCCACCAGGTTTTACATCGGTGGCAATTTCAAGAATTTTTTGTCCAAATTCCGATGATGAAATGCCATCACCATCATCAATAATGCGATATTCTGTACACGCATAGGGGCTGGCGTCATCTAGACTTACTAAATCAATCTCAATCATTATTTTTTTTGCATTTGCCTGAATTGAATTATTTATAAGTTCGCATAAGGCATCAAAGGTTGTATTGTACGATGAAAAAACCTGAGAAAGAAGTCGGCCATTTGTCCTAAACGCCTTTTTCATAAAAAATTATCTTTCTCGTAATAACGATTATCCCCGATGATAATATACCGCTTGTCCGTCCGTCACTGCGGATGCCATCTAACTCCGGGCCGAAGAAATATCGGGGTTCGTAGTCAGAAATCGACAAAATGTACACCTAACAACCTCTTGACAAGAGTATACCACAAGGCTCGCGAATGGAAAAGTAGGCCCCGCTATCCCGCCCGCCCTTCCCCCGCCCCGCCGTCTATGCTATACTCCCCCGTATGTACCAACCCGTTGACCCGAAAACCAGCTTCCCCGCGCTAGAGGAACAGATCCTCGCCCTTTGGGAAAAGCACGACACCTTCCGCGCCTCCGTCGAGAACCGCGCCGCCGCACCCGAATTCGTCATCTACGACGGCCCCCCGTTCGCCAATGGCCTCCCCCACTTCGGCCACCTCGTCCCCTCCACCATCAAGGACATCATCCCGCGCTACCAAACCATGCGCGGCAAAAGAGTCGAACGCCGCTTCGGCTGGGACTGCCACGGCCTCCCCGTCGAAAACCTCATCGAAAAAGAACTCCGCCTCAACTCGAAAACCGGCATCGAATCCTACGGCGTTGCCCGCTTCAACGACGCCTGCCGCGCCTCCGTCCTCCGCTATGTCGGCGAATGGCGCCGCATCATCACCCGCCTCGGCCGCTGGGTCGACTTCGACCACGACTACAAAACGATGGAAAGCGACTACATGGAATCCATCTGGCACGTCATGCGCACCCTCTGGGATCGCGGCCTCCTCTACGAAGGCCACTACATCCTCCCCTACTGCCCCCGTTGCGCCACCGTCCTCTCCAACCACGAACTCAACCTCGGCGGTTACCAAGACGTTCACGACCCCGCGATAACCATCCGTTTCAAGGTACGAGAGAATAACACAAGGGGGGAAGTCTCCCCCTCGCTCCAGACCCCGCTCCAGTCGGCTCCGCCTCCCTCCGCGTGGTCTTCCGCTACCCCCTCTCCTAGGGGCTCCGCCCCTAAGACCCCGGCGCATCAAGACGCAGGGCGTAGCCCTGTAACTATAACACCCCCCATCCCGACTCAAAGTGGGGCGAAGGCTTGCGACACCTACCTGTTAGCCTGGACCACGACCCCCTGGACGCTCCCCTCCAATCTCGCCCTAACCGTCGGCCCCGACATCGACTACGTATTAATAGAAGAAAACGCGCCGGAACCTGTTCGTTACATCCTCGCCGCCGCCCGCCTTTCCGCCTATTACAAAGACCCCGCCTCCTACAAAGTCCTCTGGACCAAGAAAGGCGCCGAGTTGGCCGGTATGGAATACGACCCCCTGTTCTCCTACTTCGCCGAGACCCGCGCACAGAACGCCTTCCGCGTCTACACAGGCGACTTCGTGTCTACCGAAGACGGCACCGGCATCGTCCACACCGCCCCCGGCTTTGGCGAAGACGACAACCGCGTCCTTCAGGGAACCGGCATCCCGTCCATCTGCCCGATAGACGCGGAATGTAAGTTTACCGCCTGCGTCTCCGATTATGCCGGACGCTTCGTCAAAGACTGCGACAGAGACATCATCGACCGCCTCAAAGCCGAGGGCAAACTCGTCCGGCGCGACCAGATACTCCACGCCTACCCCCACTGCTGGCGGTGCGGCAGCCCCCTCATCTACCGGGCCGTGAGCTCGTGGTTTGTCAACGTACAAAAAATCAAACAGGATATGATCGATGCCAACCAAGAGATCTACTGGGTCCCCGGCCACATCAAGGACGGCCGTTTCGGGAAATGGCTGGAAGGCGCGCGCGACTGGGCCATCAGCCGGAACCGCTACTGGGGGAACCCGTTACCCATCTGGAAATGCCCCGACTGCGGCAAGACGATCTGCGTCGGCAGCCGCGCCGAACTAAAAGAACGCTCAGGCGTCGAGCTTACCGACCTGCACAAACAGTTTGTTGACGAAGTGACGATCCCCTGCGAATGCGGCAGCACGATGCGGCGCATTCCGGAAGTACTCGACTGCTGGTTTGAGTCCGGCGCGATGCCCTATGCCCAGAGCCACTACCCCTTCGAGAACAAAGCTTTTTTTGAAGACCACTTCCCCGCCGACTTCATCAACGAGGGCCTCGATCAGACACGCGGCTGGTTCTACACCCTCACCGTCCTCGCCGCCGCCCTCTTCAAACGCCCCGCGTTCAAGAACTGCGTCGTCTCAGGACTCGTCCTCGCCTCAGACGGCAAGAAGATGTCGAAAAGCCTCCGCAACTACACCGACCCGATGGACGTGGTGCAAAAATTCGGCGCGGACGCGCTCCGCCTCTTTCTCGTACACAGCCCCGTCGTGGAAGCCGCCGACCTCCGCTATTCCGATGAAGGTGTCGCCGAAGTGCTGAAAAGCATCATCATCCCCCTGTGGAACGCCTACAGCTTCTTTGTTACCTACGCGAACATCGACAAGATAACCCCCGCCGCCCCGCCCCGTGCCCCGGCCAACCCCCTCGACAAGTGGATACTCTCGGCGGCCCAGACCTTGGTGAAAGATGTCGGCGCGGCCCTCGACACCTACGACCTCTCCAAAGCCGTTGACCCCATCCTCACCTTCATCGACGGCCTCAACAACTGGTATATCCGCCGCAGCCGCCGCCGCTTCTGGCGCAGCGAAAACGATGCCGACAAGATCGAAGCCTACGCCGCCCTCCTTTTCGCGTTAAAGACCCTCGTCAAAGCCGCCTGTCCTTTCATGCCCTTCATCACCGAGGCGGTTTGGCAAAACCTCCGCGGCGATGACGAGCCGGAATCCGTTCACCTCTGCGACTTCCCCAAACCGGAGGCCGCCCGCATCGACACCGATCTTGAATTCAAGATGGCCGTCGTTCAAAAGGCCGTGGTACTGGGCCGCGCGCTCCGTTCCCAGTACAACCTGAAGAACCGCCAGCCGCTCGCCTCCGTTACCCTCGTTACCCGCGACCCCCGCGAGAGGGCCGCCCTCGAAGAGATGACCGCCGTGATCCGCGAGGAACTCAACGTGAAAGAGGCGCGTTTAAGCGATAACGAATCCGGCCTCGTCGACTACGAAGCGCGGGCAAACTTCCGCATCCTCGGCAAAGAATTGGGCAAAGACATGAAAGCCGCCGCCGCCGCCATCGAAGCGCTCCCCGCCGCTGCCATCGCAAGCCTCCTCGAAGGCCGCCCGGTTGTTATCAGCATAGAAACCGCCCCTGCCGAAGGCGCCGGAACCGAAAACGCCAAAAGGGACATCACCCTCACCAAAGACAAACTCGACATCCGCCGCATCGAGAAAGACCGCCTCAAAGTCCTCAACGAAGGCAGCCTCACCGTCGGCCTCGACACCGAACTTACCCCCGCCCTCATCCGCGAGGGCGATGCCCGCGACCTCATCCGGGGCGTGCAAAACCTCCGCAAGGAAAGCGGCCTTGCCGTTACCGACCGCATCCGCCTCACCGTCCACGGCAGCCCCGGCTTGCAAGCCGCATGGGACGACTTCAAGCCCCTCATCTGCGCCGAAGTCCTCGCGCTTCAGTCCGCATGGGAAAAAGCCGGCGGCATGACAGCAATCGAGGCGGGGGATAAGACGTGGGAAGCGCGCATAGCGCGGGCCCCGCAGGGGCCTTCCTTGGGAGCGGCGTAAGGAGAGAGCGCGGCGGTGTCCCCATTCTAGGGAGGGAAAGCCCCGCAGGGCTTTCCTTAACTGATTCCAGCAGCGGACACAAAACCGCGTCTGGCCCAGAGGAGGACGGTTCCTCCGCGCCGGAGCAGGACAGTTGCTCTGATACCAGACCCCGAACGGTGTCCGCACCGGATTAACCGCGAAGGCGCAGAAGGTTTTTGCCGACAATTTTGCGCCCTGATGCCAATCCGTCTGTTTTTCCAGATACTGGGACGGACCCGCCCTCTAATGCGGGATGGGGTCTTAGGGGCGGAGCCCCTAGGAGAGAGGGTAGCGTAAGACCATGCGGAGGGCCAACGGCCCGTAGCACGGGCTGTAGCGAGGGGGAGGCTTCCCCCTCTTTATATTTTCTTAGTAGAAGGACAGCTGAAACTATATCAAATCCTCAATTTTCCCAAAATCGGAATTGCTGATTCGCGCAATTTGCCTCTTGACATTTTCTATAAATGGTGTTAAAGTTAGATAGTTAAATTACCGATAAGAGACGGGGGTGTTGTTTGTCTCAGCTTCATGACTACAAGCGGTTTGAGAATAGCGTAGTCGAAAAAGTTTACTATTTCTTTCTCGGAGCGGCGCGGGGTGTTGCCGTGTTTTTCGGCAAGTTGTTCCGCGCTATGGGCAGCCGCTATACCATTGTTCTCGTTCCACACTCTGAAAAAAATGTTTTCAACATCCGCGTCTCTCTTTTTTCGATGGTGTTCACGGTTGTCGCGCTGGCGGCCTTCCTGAGTACGGTGGTGTGGTCGTTTTCGTCTTATGGTGAATATCGGAGCGAACTCACGGTGAAGGATTCCCGGCTCAAGGACACGGAGGCGAGTCTCGATCAGTTGCGCGATGAGTTGACCGATTTTCTGCGCGAGGCTCGCAGTTTCGAAGCGACGCTTTCGGGGGTGTTTTCTTCGCTTGGCCTGAAAACACAGGAGCAGACGCTGAATCCCGGTTATTCGGGCGATCTTTCCGCATTTTTCGACACGCAGGAAACTGCCCAAGGGCGGCTTCGCGAGGCCGATGATCTTAACAACCTTGCCGGTTTTTTTGCTTTGGCGCAAGGGTCGATTCAGGAGATCGAGAATCTGCTTGAGCAACAGGGATCATTGCTCACGGAGATGCCCAATATTTGGCCGATCAAGGGCGGGGTAGGGCATATATCCCAGCGGTTTGGCGAAAACCCCAATCCTTTTACGGGCGAGAACTATATTCACCGGGGGATTGATCTTTCCACATACCGGCAGGGCGACCCGGTCGTGGCAACGGCGGATGGGCAGGTGGTCAGCGTCAGCTACGATGCGGACGGGTTTGGTAACTTTATCATTATCCGGCATAAACACGGATATTATACGCGATACGGGCATCTGCTTTCTTTCCGTGTCAAAACTGGCCAACAGGTAGAACAGGGGGACGTAATTGGGTATATCGGTAACACCGGGCGTTCTACCGGACCGCATCTCCACTATGAAATACATGTCGGTTCCGATATTGTTGATCCCGAAAAGTTTCTGAATATTCGCGGGAAGGAAAAAGGTGGCGGCTAAGAATTTCGGCTTAAACACCATGATCGGCCCGGGAACGGTTATGGAGGGTAATTTTAGTTTTGTGGGATTTACCCGAATTGACGGTCATCTGCATGGCGATGTTGATGTGAAGGGGCAGGTTGTGATAGGCGAATCGGCGCGGCTTGTCAGCAATATGACCGGGGAATCCATCACCGTAGGCGGGGTGGTACGGGGCGATGTGCTTGCTTCGGAAAGCCTTGTTATCTTGTCGACAGGGATCGTCATCGGGGACTGTGTTACCGGCAAGATCAAGGTGGACGAGGGTTGTGTGATACACGGCAGGATCACGATCTGTCGCGACAAAGAAAAATGGGATGAGATTGTCGGGGAACACAAAGACCGGAGGGTTGTGAACCGTGGCTCAGATCGGTAACGTCCTGCCTGATTTCTTCAACCCCTTACTCTATCGGCAACCCCTTGAAGACACCCTGACACGGCGTTCCGCCAAATCAAAAGAAACGGGAAAACCGCGTTTTTATTCGTTGCTAGAGAAACTCAGCACAGGCGAGCGGCAGGACACGCTGGAACACATTCCTGTGTCCGAAGAAATCGTTACCAAACTGTTTGACGAGGTTCATTCCGCCGGGGACGCGCTCAGAGAGAAGCCATTTCCCGATGAAATTAAACGGTACAAGACCGCCGTTCGCGGCTTCATGAGTTATATTGTGGAAAATGGGTTCGGCGTGGAAGGAGAGATGGGGCTTCCTCGCGGACAAAAGCCCGGATTCAAGGGACTGCGGGGATCGCCTGAATCCAAGGAACGGACATTGCACACCCAAATCAAGGTGGTTGACGAAAAACTGGAAAAACTTGCCGCCGACATCATGAGCGGCCAACTGCGGCAGCTTGACCTGCTAGGCAGAGTGGAGGAGATCAACGGACTGTTGATCAATATGCTGGAATGAAAAAAACGTTTATGTGGGCGCTGGTTTCGTGCGCCTTTCTTACCGCAGGGGGGCGGGCTTCCGCGTCCGATACCGTCACCGTGACCGGCGAAGTGTTGCTCGTTGGCAATGTTCCCTTTGTCGAGATGATCATCCACGATACGAAGGGGCGGGACTGGTTTGTGACGGGCGAGGACCGGGAATTGCTGGGCGATCTGGTCGGCCTTGAGGTAACGGTGGAGGGCCTTCCGCACGAGACAGAGCTGTCGCTTGCCGACGGCTCGAAAAAATTCAAGCATTACTCGCTTTCGCGGATTGTTATCATAAAGCGGCCTAAATGAGATGCATTTCCTCGTCATTGTGCCCCACCGGGACTGCCTAAAAAAGATACACACAGAAAACCGCAGGCGTTTTGCGGCGGGCAACGCGCTTGCCTTGTCCTTTCCTGCCGTTTACCCGGTGATGCGCGTTGAGAGGCCGCTTACCCGCGAACAGTTGAAACGAGTCGCGCATGATTTGCGGGCGGCGAGCAGGGAAAACGGCGGCCTTGTTCTCTGCGGCTCAAAAAACGCGGCAGCGGCCAACCTCACAATACGGAAGACAAGCGGCAAGGGCTTTGGTCTTGAGTGGACGATCGGGTCGCTTGTGTGGCTGCCCAAAGCGCGGTAAACGGTGGGACAGACTGACGGCTGGCCTTTTCGGGAAGAGAGTGGGAGGCGGCTTCTTGATATAAAGGTATCGCCCGGCGCGTCAAAAAACGAGATCCTCGATGTGCGTGAAGGCCGCCTCCGGGTCAAAATCGCCGCCGCCCCGGAAGACGGCAAGGCCAATGCCGCGCTGGTATCCTTCCTCGCCGAAACGTTAGGGCTCGCCAAGAAAGAGATATCGATCATCCGGGGTGAAAAATCCCGCTTGAAAACCGCCGCGATCAAAAATCACGACTAACCACAGACGAACACAAAGATGTACGCAGACTTTTCACTCCGTGCTCTTCTTTGTGTTCGTCTGTGGTTAAATGTGATTAAGTGAGCCTGTTCCACAACCTTACGTTGCGGTGTTGGGCAATGTGCCAGACTTATTATTATAAAAGCGGATAAAATAAAGCGAAAACTTTATGAGGGAGAAGTTATGGTAACAACAGCATTAAAATGCCCGTTTTGCGGAATCGAAGATGTCCGCGCCTATGGCGCTTCAAACGGTAAAAAGCGGTATGCGTGTAATAATCTCATCCTGTTCCCATAAAACATTTTACGCGGGATACAGTTATAACGGCTGCAAACCCGAAGTAAAGAAAGCTGTAATCAAACGAGCGACTGGCGGGGCCGGGATACGGGCGACAGCGCGGGAATTGGGCGCAAGCGCCGATACGGTTATAAAAGAATTGTAACTATTCAGTCGCATGGAAAATCAGGAATAAAAACCACGGAAAACGCGGGCAAGACGCGGAAAAGCAGGATTACAGAGTAAAATTCCGCGTGATTCCGTGGTTTATTCCTTTGGTTTCATTGATCGACTGAATAGTTACAAAGAATTAAAAAAAAGAGGAAATGATAGAGTATGTGAACAAAGAATATCTAAAATCCTATAAAGACATCACCATCCGGGTAGAAATGGACGAAACGGGGAGTTTTATCAGGATAAGAAGCGTCAAATCCGGCTGTGGCGGGCTGTTGGCCGCGAGACAGGCGAGGGTAACAGCTTTTTGGTTTGGGACGGGGAAACATAAGAATCTTGACAAGCTGGTAGAATTGATTGGGCCGCTTAAGATAGGGAATGTCTATACCGGCGGTAACTATGCGTATTATGAGCGTTTTTCATCAGAGGTTCTGGCGGTAACGAAGAAAAACACACAAAAGATAGAAAGGAAACATCTGTCGTTGAGGACGTGGAGCGCGCGGTTAGTGAGGAAAGGAAGCCCGCTTTTCCAAAACAGAACAAACGCGCAAGATAGTTGTCGCCCTGACAATAAATGCCTGGTTTTGGGAAGAATATGTTTGATCCAATAATTTTAGAATACCACCGATTTTTCACAGCGTACCCAGATGAAGAGGTCCGCAGATGAACGCGGATTTTTCACAGCGTACCCCGTTTAATCTGTGGACAATAAAACCATTCCGCGTCTTCTGGGGTTTTATTCTTTTAACCACAGAAAACGCGGAAAGGATGCGGAAAAAGACGGGCAGAGAAACCCTTCCGCGTATATCCGCATTTTTCTCAGGTTAAACGTCACTTTTTTCATCTTTTTCGCGCTTTTTTCGTGTTCAATTAAAGCAAAACGGCGAGTCAATCGCATATATAGGGTGCAGGAGGCATTGTATATGCGCAAACCTAGAGAATTGGCAAAAAATGTCTGGTATGCGGTGGGGACGGAGATAAATATCGCCGAGCCGCTTTTCCAGTTGCCGCTCGCCGTGGTGCTGCTCTACCGCGCACTCCGTGAGGCGAAAAAGCGTTTCGGCTTCGAGTTGCGCGGGCTTAAGCTCGAAGGGGCGTTGCTCACGTTTTACATCAATCCCGACGACGGCCTGGAACTACCGCTGATAATGCAGTGGATTAAGCAGACGTTTTCGGCCCGCTTCAACTGGCTGACGGGGAGGAAGGGGCACGTTTGGGGAGACCGGTATGAGTCGGTGATCTTGTGGGACGGGCCGCCGGGGTGGGCGAAAGCGGTGGACTGGGAGGCGGTGAACGTGGATGCGGACAAGCCGATACCGGCGGACACAACCTACACGCTGACTTGGGACAGTCCCCGCTTGCCCGGGGTAACGATAACAATCGTGATTTCGATCAAAAACGCCCCAAAAACCCCGCCTCCGCCCGCTTAACCGTCTCGGATCACGGCCCAAAGGGGGTTCCAGCACACCTCAAAGCTCCCGGCCCGACGGCCGTGCGGGAGGTCTGTTCTCGTCTCAGCCACAAGCCCCCTATCGCGGCCTCAACTGCGGCCGAATCACGATTAACCACCGATGAATAGGTAGTCTGTGGGCCTTTGCAATCGTTCGGCAAGAGAAAATCGCGGCCCTTCGCTCCGGTACAAGCTCAAAACTTGAGCAGTTTTCCGGCATCCTCTCTGCAAGGTCAGCCCCCTCCGCCGGGGGGACATCCCCCACGCCAGAGGAACAGGCCCCTCGCTACGACTTGGTCCCAATCACGGCCTTAATCACATTCAGCCACAGATGGCTAATTGAATTGAGTCCGTGTGATGAAGGCCCGTGAATAAGGCCGGGGGCGGGGCACCCAATACCGTGCGCGAAACGGGCACAACGGTTGTGCTAGGCGCGTTTTTGCATTCCGACGGCACGGTGTCCATAAATGATTTAAGGTAAATAAACGCAACAGTGTCCCGGCAGCTTCTGCGCCGGGGGGACAGCCCCCGTATTCAACCCCAAACTTGACCCGCAGACGGCAACTAGCCGGAATGAGCCGTCCCCGGTGGTCCGCCCTGGCCTGGCAAACCATTATGTACCGGCAGCGATAGCGCTACCGGATGCGCGTGTGTTCTGAGCCATCGTAGGGATGGGGGGTGTTGCGGGGGGACTCCCCCGCAGAGGGGGTAGCGTATGACCAAACGGAGGGAGGTGTGGACGCGCCTTTGGGCGCGGGCACATCGACCGGAGAGCGGGCAGGAGCGAGGGGGAGACTTCCCCCTCATGAGTCTTCTCTATCCGGTATTCTACTTCACCAGTCCGCTGAACCCCATGAACGCCAGAGACAGCAGGGCTGACGAGGCAAACAGGATAGGCGTTCCTTTCATGAAGGCGGGGACGGGGCTCGTGCGGATGCGGCGACGGACACCGGCCATGAGGAGGAGGGCGAGGAGGAAGCCCAGCGCGACACCCACCGCGTAGACGAGGCTCTGGGCAAAGTTGTAGTCGCGGGAGATGTTATTGAGCGTGACGGCGAGGATGGCGCAGTTGGTGGTGATGAGAGCAAGGTAGATGCCCATCGCCGAATAGAGGCCGGGGGCGCACTTCTTGAGGTAGAACTCGACGATCTGGACGAGCGACGCGATGACGAGGATGAAGCCTAAGGTTTTGAGGAACACGAGGTCAAGCGGTTCCAACACGAAGCGGTAAATGGGCCATGTGACGCAGGTGGCCAGCACGGTAACGAAGGTAACGGCGAGGCCCATGCCGATGGATTTGTCCTCGTCGGTCGACATCCCGATGAACGGGCAGAGGGCGATGAAGCTCATCAGTACGATGTTGTCGCTTAAAACGGCCTTGAGAAAGATGGCAAATAAATCACTCATTTAACAGCACCCCGCTTTGTCCCGGTTGACCGCCGCGCCGGAGCGGGCCTTGAGCCAGAGACCGAAACTTATAAATAACGCGAATACCAGAAAGCCGCCCGGCGCGAGCGTGAAGAAGAGGATCGGATCCCCCTCTATGATGGGAATGTCGAAGATCGAGCCGTTGCCGAGGATTTCCCGGACGAGGGAGATGCCGGCTAAGACCCACGTATACCCTAGTCCCATGCCGAGGCCGTCGGCGATTGCCAGGGGCACGGAGACTTTGGACGAAAACGCTTCCACGCGGCCCATGATGATGCAGTTTACCACGATGAGCGGGATGAACACGCCCATCGCTTTGGAAAGGTCGGGGAAATACGCCTGCAAAACATAATCAATGATCGTCGTGAATGCGGCGATGACGATGATGAAGACGGGGATACGCACCGAGTTTGGGATGAGTTTCTTGAAAAGCGAGATGACGACTTCGGACATCACGAGGACGAAGGTCATCGAGAGCCCCATGCCGATGCCGTTTATTACCGAGGTGGTAACGGCGAGGCTGGAACAGAGCCCGATCATCAGTACGAGGAGCGGGTTTTCGTTTACCAGCCCATTGGTGAGTGTTTTAAACCATTTTTTCAATTAGCTGCCTCCTTTGGCAAATTTGCCGCGGCAAGCCATGCCGCGCCGGTTTTTGCCGCTTCGCTTACGGCCAGCGTTACCGCGCGGCTGGTGACGGTCGCGGCGGTGATTGCCACAACCTTCCCGCCGTCTTTCTGCACGGCGATGTTTGCGGTCATGCCCTTGAACTGGCCGTAGAACGTGGTTCCGTTATCCTTGTCCACATAGTAGTTTGCCTTGGCCGCATTGGCGCCCAAGCCCGGCGTTTCGGTGTTGGAAAGGATTTTCACGCCGGTGATGCTACCGCCCTGCCCTATTCCGGCGAGGACGGTAATGTCATCGTTGAAGCCGCCGGACGCGGCCTGTACCGCCACGCCGCTCAGTTGTCCGCCCTTCTTTGCCGAGTATGCCGCGTCAAACCGGACAGCGGGATTGCCGCTGGAGAGCGAGATCTCCTCGAACGTGTCCGCATCGGGGAAAAGCTCTCTCAATGCGGCATCGAGATCGGCCTTCGCCCTCTCCGCAATGACCGGCTTGGTTCCTTCGTAGACAAAAGCAAGCCCCACACACGCCGCCGTCGCGAAAATCACGAGGGCGGCCACCATTTTTATTGTGTCTTTCATTTTGCGCCTCCCGCCGGAACTGCTTTGAGTTTCGGCTTCCAGCCATACTTTTTGTGGAGAATTTTGTTCAGATGGGGCGTTGCCGCGTTCATGATGAGGATGGAGTACATCACGCCTTCGGGATACGCGCCGAACTTGCGGATGAGTACCGTGATTACGCCGCAGCCTATGCCGAAGATGATTTTGCCCGTCTCGGTAACCGGGGCGCTCACATAGTCGGTCGCCATGAATACCGCGCCGAAGAGGAGTCCGCCTGAGAGGAGGCTGTACACGGGGTCGATCCCCAAGACAGCCGACAGGATGAAGGCCGAGCCGGTCATCGCCAGCGGCGCGCGGAGGTCTATCGTCTTGGTCAGCGCGAGGAAAATCCCCCCTGCAACGATGAGCAGTGCCGAGGTCTCGCCGATGGTTCCCGAATGGTTGCCCAAAAAGAGGCGGAGCCACAACTCGCCGTCCCCCGAAGAGAGCCCCTGTCGGACAAAATCTTCCAATGCGGGATTGTCGGCGCCTAGTTTGACAACTGAGAGCGGTGTTGCCGTACTTACCGCATCCGGCGTAACCCAAGAGGTGAGTGCGGCGGGGAAACTGGTCAGCAGAAAGGCGCGTCCGATCAATGCCGGGTTAAACACGTTCGCGCCCAGTCCGCCGAAAAATTCTTTTGCCACAACGATAGCAAAGACCGCGCCCAGGGCCGCCATCCAAAGCGGCGTTCCCGGCGGCAGCACGAGTGCGAGCAGGAGCCCCGTGACCACCGCCGAAAGATCGCGCACCCGCGCCTCGCGTTTGGTCAAGAGCCGGAACAACACCTCGGCGATTTCCGCCGACACGACCGACACCAGTACGACAAAGAGCGCGTCCAATCCATAGAGCGCGATACCAAAAACCGTCACCGGCGCGAGCGCGACAAGCACATTCCGCATCAAAACTTGAGCGTTTGCCGGATTGACAATGTGCGGACTCGATGCCAGAAATAATAACTTTCGTTCTTTTTGTTCCTGCGCCATATACCCTCACTTCTTTGCGACGGCTTGTGCCGCAGCCTGAGCCGCAGCTTGTGCTGCCGCTTGCTTCATGCGAAGCTTTGCCTTGCCGATACGGAAACGCTGAACCAGTTTTATCCGGGCGGGACACACGTAGGTACACGCGCCGCACTCGATGCAGTCCAAGAGTCCTATCCGCGCCGCCTCGTCCACATCACCCGCGTCAAGCGCGTTGCTCATCAACACGGGGAAGAGCTTCATGCTGCAATTGCGGACACAACGCCCGCATCGGATACAGCAGCCTTCCGGGTCGGCATTGGTTTCCTCGGCTGTCATGTAGATGATCCCCGATGTATTTTTCTGAACGGGCGCGTTGTCGTTGGGGATCGCAAACCCCATCATCGGCCCGCCCGCGAGAATCTTCGCCAGATTGTCATAGTCAACGGCAAGAAAATCGGGAGGCAGGCTGGGAAGAATCGTGCCGATCGGCGCGACAATGTTCCGGGGATGGCCGCACGCGCCGCCTGAAACGGTGAGCCCGCGCTCGATGAGAGGCCGCCCGTCAAACGCCTCGGCGATAGCGATAAGGCTGCCCACGTTTTGCACGATACAGTGCGCGTCTCCGGGAAGCCCGCCGGAGGGCACTTCCCGCCCGGTGAGCGCCGTGATAAGCAGCTTTTCGCCGCCCTGCGGATAGCGCGTCCGGCACAGCCCCACCGTGATCTCGCCGGGATACCCCGCCTTCCGCGCCTTTTCCTCGATAGCCGGCACGAGATGCGCCTTGTTGTCCTCAAGGCCGATGATCGCCTTCTTCACACCGGTGATCTTCATCACGATGGCAAGCCCCCGGATAATCACGTCCGTCTTGCCGTCAATCGCCGCCTCGTCCGTGGTCAGATAAGGCTCGCACTCCGCGCCGTCCGCGATAATCGTGTCAATCGTCTGACGGGGAGGCACGTTCAGTTTGACGTGAGTGGGAAATCCCGCCCCGCCCATCCCGACAATTCCCGCTTCGCGGATCCGGGCAAGCGCCTCCTCCTTGGTACACTGAAACGGATCAAGCGGCTCCATAAACGCCGTGTCATGCCACCCCGCCTCGCTCCCGTCGCCCTCGATGATGATACACGGCCCCTCGGCGTTATTCGTCTGCGCGCGCGCCTCGATTTTTTTCACCACGCCCGTAATCGACGCGTGAACCGGCGCGCTCATCGGACTGGGCCCCGCCGCATCCGCAATCTTCTGCCCCCGCTTCACCGCGTCCCCAACCCCGACAACCGCCTTGTTCGGCGCCCCCAAGTGCTGGTTGACCGGTATCACAACCTGCGTCGGGATAGGCACCGCTTCCGCCGGCTTCCCCTCAGTCGCGCCCTTGCGCCCGGGAATCCTAAGCCCGCGTTTGAATGTACTAACTGTCATAAAACCTCTTTATCATGGAACCTCATGCCCCGCAAAATATCTCATTATAATTATCTCCCCTATTCCGCGATAGGTCAAGATAACGCAGAGCAGCAATTCCGATTTCGGAAAAATTGAGGATTTGATATAGTCTTAGCAGTGCTTTTTCATTTTGAAATCGGAATTGCCGAACGCAGAGGTCAAGACAGAGGAGGAGACTTCTCCCTCCACATTTTCCATACTCAATGTTCAATTTCACAACGAGACGCGCGCCTTAACCTTGCCGGTGCTAAGGGTTTGCACCTCATTGGCGTTAAGGGCTTGCACCTCGCCGGTACTGAGGGCTTGCACCCCACAGGTACTTGGGCTAGGCACTCGGTCACATTTTCGATGTTTCACTGCGCACACTTGACCTTGCCGGGCAAACCGCTTATACTGGGGACACGATGAGCAAAAATTGGGTGCAAGAGTATCTGTCCGCGAGAAGACCGTCCGAAATAAACATGGGGTTTCTCGCGTATCTTTGTAATCTGGATCAGGTGGCCTCGGTAACGCCGGAGGTTGCCGCGTCTGTGGTGCGCGAGCTTGAAAATCAGCGGCGGCGGGTGAAACTGATCGCAAGCGAGAATTATTGCAGTCTTGCCGTGCAGTTGGCGATGGGGAACCTCCTCACCGACAAATATGCCGAGGGGATGCCTTCCCACCGGTTTTATGCGGGAAACGAGAATGTTGACGCGGTGGAGACTCTTGCCGCGAAAGAGGCGTGCGAGGTTTTCGGCGCGGAATATGCCAACGTCCAGCCTCACTGCGGGGTTGACGCGAATATGCTTGCCTACTGGGCGATCATCTCGACGCGGGTGGAAGCGCCGGTACTTGAATACCACGGGAAAAAGACGCTCTATGAGTTGGGCGAGAAAGACTGGTTTCGGCTTCGCGCGACGCTGGGTAACCAGAAGCTGCTCGGCCTCGACTACTATTCCGGCGGGCATCTCACCCATGGCTACCGTTACAACGTGTCGGGGCGTATGTTCGATGTGGAGAGTTACGGGGTATCGCGGGAGACGGGCCTCCTCGACTACGACGAGATCGAAAAGAAGGCGCTGGATTTCAAGCCGCTCATTCTGCTTGCCGGATACTCGGCCTATCCGCGTCAGATCAATTTCAGGCGGATGCGCGAGATTGCCGACAAGGCGGGCGCCGTGCTGATGGTGGACATGGCCCATTTCGCGGGGCTGGTTGCCGGGAAGGTGTTTGAGGGCGATTACAATCCCGTGGCTCACGCCGATGTGGTTACCAGTACCACGCACAAGACGTTTCGCGGGCCCCGCGCCGGTTTCGTGCTTGCCCGGCGGGAATTCGCGGACGCGCTCGACAAGGGTTGCCCGCTCACGATGGGCGGCCCGTTGCCCCATGTTATCGCGTCCAAAGCGGTGGCGTTCCGCGAGGCTAAGGAGAAAAGTTTTGTGGATTACGCCCGCCAGATCGTGAAAAACGCCCAAGCTTTGGCCGCCGTGTGCGCGAAAGGCGGGTTTTCCGTTCTCACGGGCGGCACGGACAACCACCTATTCCTGCTTAACATCGCCGAAAAGGGCCTCACCGGACGGCAGGCCGAGAACGCCCTCCACGACTGCGACATCATCCTCAACCGCAACGCGCTCCCCTTCGATCCCAACGGCCCGTGGTACACTGCGGGGCTGCGCATCGGGACGGCAGCCGTCACCACGCAGGGTATGAAGGAAGCCGAGATGGAGGAACTTGGCGGCATCATCGTGTCCGTCCTCAAGGCGACTCGCCCCGCCCCGGACGGCAAAGGCGGCAAAAGCCGTATCCGCTCTGTGATAGACGAGGCCGCGCAGAGAGACGCGCTCGACCGGGTGGCAAAGCTGGTCTCGCGCTTCCCCGTCTACCCCGAACTCGACCTCGACTACCTGAAAAAGGCGTTTTGCCAATAATCACGGTGAACCACAGATTACCCAGATTGGGCGAGTCGTAATCTGTGGACAATCCTTTTCCACATCCTTCCGCTGTTTCCACGTTTTCCGTGGTTAAAAGAATAAACCTGAGGAAGGCGCGGAAAGGATGCGGAATGCGGTACCCTGCTCCGGCCAGAGCGGATTTTTCACTGCGGACCCCGCTTAATCTGTGGACAAATTCTTAACTTGTTGACGGTGGGAGACTTCCCTTCTCCATTTTAGATTTTCTTTGGGAAAGTTACTAACGCGATCAGGCCAAAATATATGCCAGTATATTGTAAAGCGCGTGGGCTAGGGCCGGTCCGTGATACGATCCTGTTTTGAGGTAAATGATTGACAAGAGAATTCCCGCCACACCCGCGTTTACTATGCCGGGGATTCCTTCATACGAGTGGCAAAACGCGAACACCAGCGACGACGACAAAACGGCAACGAGAGTCTTTATGCCGGCCCGGCCGCATATCGTTAAAAAATATACCCTGAAAAGCCCTTCTTCCCAATATCCGGTAAAGAGACAGAGAAGCGCGATTCCCGTCCATGCGGCAGCGCCTTCCGGTTTCGTCAGGGTAAATTCTTCGGCGGGAAGAAAAAAGGTTAGGCCCCACACCAGCACACCGGTGAGAAAGAGACTGCCCAAGGAAAAAAAGAAGGGCAGTCCATCTTTGAGGCACGGTTTCCTAACGGGGGGAAATTTAAATATCCCGATAATTGAAGGCAAGCGCGTTGATCGCATTGAGGGTTTTTACGGGAACCTTAATAAAACGGGTATGCAGCACGTTTTCCGAACGGCCTTTGTTGATGCGGAGGATCTGGGCAAGGGCTACGGAAGAAGTCTTGCCGATTTTAAATTCGATTTTTATGCGCGACCCAGCCTTAACACCGGTGTGGGTGTTTATACAGCATCCGCCCATCGAAAGATCGAGAATATTGCCTGAAAGTTTGTTCTTATCAAGCAATAGTTTTTTAGTCTTTCTCACTCCCTTGCGCGATTCCGTAACCAGAACGAGATAAAAAACAACCGGTATATTCACCTTTATCCTCCGGTAACGGCGCAGCGTTACCTTTTTTCCGGATAGGGTCTCCGCGTTCTCGTTCGCCGAAAAATAGTATTCCACCTTGTTTCTTATCGAAAACAGTTTCGCGATTGTTTGCTCCGAGTCGTCTTCCCGGCTTAATGAAGATACCATTCGGGAAAATCCGCTATCAATATCATCTATGGAATTAAACACGCCGGGAATGTCAAGCCCGGTACTGTGCAGCGCCTTTGCCAGCGCCTTCTGTTCGGCTGCGTCAAGCCCGTATTTATACGCGATTTTCACCATGCCTTTGACGGACAGCGCGCCCAGTTCCGCTTTGTCTATGGTTCCGGTCGTGAAAATGGTACTGTTCTTTACTTTCTTTGATTTGTTGAGATAGACGATCACTAAAATAATCGCCGTTACGCCAACCCCGAAAATAATACCATGAATGGGTTTCGGCTGGATCCGAAAATCAGAAAGCTCCATAGCTTGGAGTAAAAGCAGTACCGAATTTCTCATCTTAACAAGCCTTCGCTATGGATTCGGCGGCCGCGCTGGAAAAAGCGGCATCGAAACCGGAAGTATCGGTACCCGTCAAATCGGAAAGAACGTTCCACTCTTTTAACCGGTCATACAACTCCAGCAAACGGGGAGAGACTTCATATTCCGCCAAGTCGCCCGCCAACACGGAATCCTGCGCTTGGTATGCATGGAAAAACTCTTTCAAAACACCGGTAAACTCCTCGAAGAAATTCACGTCTTCCGTGCCGCCCACCGCTAGAGGCATCAACTGAATAATCCTAAACAATTTTTCCGCTATTTCTGAGAAATCGTACACCGTTTCCGTGGCCTCCCGGTCTTTACCCATCTGCATATTCAGGGAAAGAACCTCAAGCCGCACGGTGATGCCGTATATTTTTTCCTTCATCGACAAGAGGGCGGCTTTGGGATCGGTTATTTCGCGCAGTCTTTCGGCAATCTCCTCGCCAAGCTTCGCGCCGTCACCCTGTTCCCGCACGAGATAATCGTCAATCTTTTTCGCAAAGCCGGGATAATTTTCAAACAGAAAACTCCTTCCCCCACTTTCATTCCATGCGCGGACGATCTCGTCTTTCCCGTTTTCCCCGGTATCCACACCCGAATATTGTGTCAGAAAAAAAGCGGTGTCCAGCAAGGTATCGGCGTAGAGTTGCGCGACACTCGTGGTCTGGATGTCAATCCGCGCCACATCATCTATGCCGGTGGAAAAGGCTTTTTCCACTTCACCGGCGTGAATATTCTTTCCGTCAAGCGCGAACGCCGTACAGCGGAAGCCGGTTTGTGAAAGCCATGTTTCCAGCGAGGCGAAAAGATCGCCGACCGTCTGTTCGTTTTCGAGAGTCACATCAAGCGCGTTGCCGTCAATATAGATAGTCATACTTTATTATCGGCATAGAATAATGAATAGTGAATAAAGAATCGTAAGAAGGGTTATAGTGCTTCCACTAAAAGATACGTGTAAAAGGGGGAAGTCTCCCCCCTGCCTCCAGACCGCCGCCCGCAAGCGGGCTTAGGGTCTTACGGCGCCCCCCTCAGCGGGGCGCTACCGCCCCCGCAACGCCCCCGGCATTTATCCCGACCTTAATCACAGGAAACCGCAGATAAACGCGGATGACACGGATGAACACAGATGAAGCGGGGTCCGCAAAGATGAAAAAGATTTGGGCATTGATTATGCGTATGACAGGGTGCGGCGCGGCACTATTCGCGCAGACGGAGGCCGACTTCGACACGAAGGCGGAGGGGAACGGCGTGGTGATTGGCAAGTATGCTTTCTATTGCTCCAGCCTGACATCAATTACGATACCGAACAGTGTTACCAGCATTGGCGAGTCGGCTTTTGCTGGTTGTGACAAACTGAATAGCGAAACCCGCCAAAACATTGAAGAGTGGTTCGATAAAAGAGTTTTTGAATTGTGATAAAAGGTGAACAGTGAAAAATTGGCGCATTTGCGGGGGGTTCCCCTTTCGGGGAAATGGAAAATGGATAATTGAAAATAATCGGGTTCTGGATGCTGCTCGTTTCACTTCTATAATTTTCCATTATCCATTCTCCATATATCCATTCGCGCAGCGCACCCCCTCTTGTGCATTTTTTTTCTATGCTTTATAATAATGGCCAATATAATTATTTAGGAGGTCATTTAATATGGCTAGAGTATCAACAAAATCTCCGGGAGTGGTAGTTGCCGCCGCGCTGAAAAATTTGGACGCTACCGTTGAAAAATTGTCGGAGGCTGCCGGAATTCCGGCAGCGAAAATTAATGCGGTTATCAAGAAAGGCGCTCCTATTACCCCGGAATTGTCGGTAAGGCTTGGAAAAGCGCTGGGCGAAAAAGACAGGTATTTTGCCGATTTGCAGCTTACAGCCGACATCGCCGCAGCGGCAAAGGAAGTGGGAAAGATTGCCAAACTGCGCAAACCGGCGGGAAGGCCGGGACGTAAATCGGTGGAGAAAAAAGCGGATGTTCCGGCGGGAAAACCGGGGCGTAAACCCGGCAGAAAGCCCGCCGAAAGCCCGGGTGCGGCGCAACCGCCTGAAAAAGCGCCTGATCAAACGCCCGAACAAACGCCTGATCAAGCGCCCGATCAAACGCTCCCGAAAAAGCGCGGGCGTAAACCCGGTTTCAAAGTAGCGAAATAACACGGCGGATGAAATTTTTTTCTCTTCACAACGGGTGGGAGATGAAAATAATTGGCGGCGGGCCTGCGACTGCATTGATTATGCGGGAAGCCGTCGCCGATTATATTCCCGCGCAAGTTCCCGGTTCCGTTTATAACGATCTTTTATTGCATAAAAAGATGGCGGATCCTTTTTGGCGTGATAACGAAGACGGCGCGTTTGCTCTGATGGAAAATGATTTTGAATATAAATGCGTGTTTATTCCATCGGATGATTTATTTCAATGCGGCAAAATAATACTTCATTTTGACGGGCTCGATACGCTGGCGGACATTTATCTTAACGGCATCTTGACCGGAAAGGCGTTTAACCAGCACCGGGTTTGGGAATACGATGTTACCAAGACATTAAAAAAGGACGAAAAGAATGAGTTGCGCGTCGTGTTTCATTCGCCGAACGCGTTTGTGCGGAACGCCTACAAAAAGGTGAAAACCGATGGTTCCAGTGACTGTTATGACGGTTTTCCGCAGTTACGCAAGGCGCATTGTTCTTTCGGCTGGGACTGGGGGCCGCGCCTCCCCGACGCGGGAATATGGCGGCCGGTTAAGCTTATCGGGATTGAAAAAGCCCGTATCAAAAACGTGTTAATCACGCAGGAACACGGCAAAAACGCGGTAACGCTGCGTTTTAACACGGCGGTTGAAACGGTGCCGCCGGATGTGAAAACGGCTTATGAGGTTGTTATCACTTCGCCTGACGGAACATCGCGCTCATACGGCAATTCGCCTGAAAATATCGTTATTCACAATCCTGAATTATGGTGGTGCAACGGTTTTGGAAAACAGCCGCTTTACACGGCGCGCGTCAATCTTATCGACGCCGAAACCGGAAACACGCTTGATTTTTGGGAACGGCGTATCGGTCTTCGGACTATTACTGTGAACCGGAAAAAAGACCGGTGGGGAGAAAGTTTTACCGCCGAATTAAACGGCGTACGGATTTTTTCGATGGGAGCGGATTATATTCCTGAAGATTCGATTTTTGCCCGTATGAATCCTGAGCGTACCCGGAAATTGCTCGAATATTGCGCGGAATCGCATTTTAATTCTATTCGGGTGTGGGGCGGCGGTTTTTATCCTGATGATTATTTTTTCGATATTTGCGATGAACTCGGTATTCTGGTATGGCAGGATTTTATGTTTGCCTGCGCCGTCTATGAATTGACCTGCGATTTTGAAGAAAATATCCGCGCCGAACTCATCGATACTATTACGCGCATTCGCCATCACGCGAGTCTCGCCCTTTGGTGCGGGAATAACGAGATGGAGGATTTTGTCGACCAATGGGTATGGGTGAGCAGCCATAAACAAAAGGCAGATTATATTAAAATGTACGAGTATCTTTTTCCAAAACTGGTACGCGAATATGATCCCGAACGGTTTTACTGGCCGTCATCTCCGTCCTCCGGCGGCAGTTTTGACAAGCCGAACGATCCGGATCGGGGCGACGCGCATTATTGGGAAGTGTGGCATGGCAATAAGCCTTTTTCCGAATACCGCAAATACTTTTTCCGGTATCTTTCCGAGTTTGGGTTTCAGTCATTTCCGGCGGTGAAGACGATCGAATCGTTTACCGAACCCGGCGACCGCAACATTTTTTCTTATATAATGGAAAAGCATCAGCGAAACAGCGCGGCGAACGGCAAGATTATGAACTATATGGCTCAGTACTTTCTCTATCCAACGCGGTTTGACACCCTTGTGTACGCGTCGCAACTGTTGCAGGCCGAGGCGATTAAATACGGCGCGGAACATTTTCGCCGCAACCGGGGCCGCTGTATGGGCGCGGTCTACTGGCAATTGAACGACATTTGGCCGGCCGCCTCGTGGTCGTCTATCGATTATTTTCACCGGTGGAAAGCCCTCCAGTATTACGCGAAACGTTTTTTTGCGCCGCTTATGATTTCTTGCCATGAAGAAGGTATGCTCACGCGGGATTTGAACGTCAACGCGCAAGACAAACGGTACGAAAAAAGTTTCCGTCTCTGTGTGGCAAACGAAACGAGAGACAACCGAAAAACAGAAGTCCGCTGGGAAATCCGCGACAACACGGCGGCGGTGCGGGAAAGCGGCAAGGAAAATGTTACGGTCAAGGCTCTTTCTCAGGCGTGGCTTCCAAAAATCGAAAGGCCGGAACTGGACATTTTCACGCAGTATTTAAGTTACGCGCTCTATGAAGACGGCGATCTTGTTCAGGAGAGCACGGTGATTTTCTCCGTGCCGAAATTTTTCCGGTATCAAGACCCGAAACTCAGTTACACGGTGGACGGCGGGGCAATCACGGTAAAGGCCGAAAGTTACGCGAAATGTGTGGAGATACGAAACGGCGCGGAAGACTTGATCCTCTCCGACAACTATTTCGATATGAACGCCGGGGAGAAAACGGTACGGATTTTAAGCGGGAAACCCGCCGGCCTCAAACTGCGAAGCGTTTACGATATTAAATAGGGTTTGCCAATGTCCGTGGTTTAATCATGTTTAACTATAGATTTCCCAAAAGATAAGAAATCATCTGGGAGGCAGGTCTTTTGCGGCCTCCGCGCTTTTCACCAGCAGTTCTGGTTTTATGATCCGATTCTCTACCAGTGCCGTAAACACAGAGCTGAGCAGCCTGACATAGACAGTATCTCGACTTATCACACAGTGGTATATGATCCTCAAAGTGTGCCGACGCTTCACGTTATTTATTTTAACATCAATCTGCTCCTCACAAAATCCTTACACACACCTTTTCTCTCTGTCGCACTTATTTTGCCAAGTGTTCTCGTCAACCTTTTCATTTGTCGTATATGTACACAACTCTTTTTTAACGGCATTTTCTATTTGTCCCTTTACAGAATCGAGAAGATAGCAATCTGTCATGTTACAGCCTCATAGCGGTATGTAATGTTATTATACCCGAATAAAAAAGCGTAAAGCGCCTGCGGCAAGTTACGGTACTTGTTGAATTTAACCGCTTGAAGGCGCACTCGTTTTTCCTTTTCAAGCCTCCGGACAGACTCCCGGCGAATCTCGGCTTGGCGGTTTATCATTTCCAAACGGTCGAGTTTTGCTTCCTGATAGGCCAGTTCCGCTGCTTTCCGGGCTTCCGATTTATCCCGCATCTCTTCGATAAGGGAATCCATCGTTTTTTCCCGATCGCCGTTAAAGTCTTCCAAGGCAACCTCGACATGATGAACGGTATCCCGAACAAGCCCTTGCAACGCTTCGTCAACCGTGTTCCCTACAGCGTCCGTTTCCAAGTCTATGCAGACCGCCCTAAACTTGAAAGGAGCAACATCCTCGCCGCAAAAAATAGCAAAACGCATTTTGCATAAGGCGAGTCCGGATACTGGTTTAAGCTCAAACCAGCCCGCTCCGTCAATTTTTCCCACAGATATAACCATGCACAAAACTCTCTCTTTACGGCACTCTCCGAGAGGAATCGGTGTGTGCCACAATATTATAATTTGTGTTAAGTGTGCTATACCGTACATACTTTGTAAGCGGGCGCGTTGCCTCATAAAAAAAGTTACCGAAAAGGGATCATGCCTCAAATAGAAACGTCAACTTGTTGGCGCTGTTACCCAAATTAAAATAAGGGGGAACGAAGGAGGGCATCC
>JAIRNN010000186.1 GCA_031257995.1 Spirochaetaceae bacterium
GCAGCGACTTTGCCAAATCAAGCAAATTTTTGAGTTTGTTTTCCATGTGTATACCCCTCGCTTTTTATTTTAATCTCAGGCCATACACTTTGTCAAGTCTTTTTCCGACTATCACCTAACTTGTTGACAGTGGGAGACTTCCCGGTAAAGGGCGAAATATGTTGACTATATAGTTGTTCTACTATAACTATTCCGCTGTCTTTGTTACCGGGGGCGGGGTGTCCATGACACCTTCGGGGGAGGGAACCCTACAGCCCTCAACATCCTGTTTCGGACTTTCGGGCCGGGGCGCACTCTATTTTGCGTCCGTCCGTGGACGCTTGGTGCGCCCACAAAACTATACAACGTATGGTTTTGTCCCCGCAGAGGGGGTAGCGGAGGGCGCAAGACCGTAGCGAGGGGGAGACTTTCCCCGCTTCTCTTTATCCCGCATTTGAATCCAGAAATTCCCGGAAAGCTTTGAGGTCTTCCCACGCCGGACGTTTCCAGCCTTCGTTTCGCAGGAGCGCGCTTGGATGGTAGGTCGCGAAAAGCGGCGTCGTGATTTCAACACCGCCTTTGCTCAAGGCGTATTCCCAGCGTTTGCCGTTTCGCAGGGAAGCCATTGGGGCGGTCGTCTGGAGCAACGTTTGCGCTGAAACGCGCCCCGCGCAGAGGATCGCCCGTGGTTTGAGCAGCACGATCTGATGTTCAAGAAAGTGGATACAGGCTGCCCGCTCGTCCGGTTCGGGGTCGCGGTTGTTCGGCGGCCGGCACTTGAGAATATTGGCGATAAAACAATTGGTCTCCCGCGAGAGCCCGATCGACGCGAGCATTTTGTCAAGCAGTTTTCCCGCCGGGCCGACAAAAGGCCGTCCTTGAGCGTCTTCATCGGCCCCTGGGGCTTCACCAATCACCATAACCAGCGGATGGAGAGAACCTTCCCCCGGCACCGTGTTTTTTCGCTGCTCGCAAAGCCCGCACATCCGGCAGGACGCGATCTCTCTGGCGATATGTTCCGGCGTTTCATCCGCCTCGTCTCCTGTTGCCATCCCGCCATCCGCCGGATCGTCCCCCGCAACCGGATCGTCAACAAAATCCGCCTCTTCCGCCGCATGGCGCGTCATCTGGTAACCGGTAAAGAGGCTTCCCTGAACCGTTTCGAGGAATGACGCAAGCGCGGCTTTTTCTTGGGCTGTCATACCCTTATCTTACAGCATAATCCCGCATTTTACCATAAGAGGCGATTATCAAGGCGGGGAAATAAGCGCACTTGTAAGGATACGCCTTTTTTATATATGATTAGAAGATGTTTGTTCCTATTATCCTTGTCATTTCACTCTTCTTAGCGGGAAGCGTTACGGCTTTTTTCATTCTTAACAGGCCCAAAAAGAAGGCGCCGAGTTTGTTTGCCCAAGCCGGGAAAGACGGGAAAAATGCGAAAAATATGAATGATGGCGCGGTTATTCAGCTCGCTTTGAAAAGACTGGAGAAAAATCCTCAGGATACCGAGGCGCTGCTTGTATTGGCAGAAAGGTACTATAACCGGCAGGACTGGGAAAAAGCGTTCAAAACATACGAAACTTTGTGTACATCGCCTGCCGGACGACCGGGGGTTGACTATTTTGAGATACATTTACGGTGCGGACAGGCGGCGGCAAAGCACGGGCTGCTGGGCGAAGCGTTTAAGAACCTCATCGTCGCCTCATCGTTTAACGGATCCGATTACCGGGTATATTTTGAATTGGGCAATTTGAGCTTTCTGAACGGCAACTATGAAAAGGCTGTAACATATCTCGCCAGAGCGCGTTTGATCAACCCGGAATACGCGCCGACATTCTGTGTACTGGGCCACGCCTACTTTAAACTCAAAAAATACAAGGAGGCAATGGTTAATATCAGAAAAGCGCTTGATCTTGTCCCCGGCGACAAGGAAACGCTTTTCACGCTTGCCGAGTGCTATGAAGAATCCGGCCAATCCGATCAGGCGACCCGCATCTACTCCCACCTCCGTGCGGATCCCGAATGGGGACCGGACTCTTGCCTTGCCGCCGGAATGATCTATTCCTCAACCCAGCGTCTTGACGAGGCCATTGCCGATTTTTCGATTGGTCTCAGACACAGTAACATCAAACCCGCCATCGCCCTCAAACTGCGCTACCAGCTTGCCACGGCATATCTAAAAAAAAACGATATCAGCAACGCGCTCACATACCTGAACATGATAAACCGCGAGTATCCAGATTACAAAAATACGGCTACGCTCATCAATCAGTATGGCGAGATGCATTCAAACCGGAATCTTCAAATTTATATTATGTCGCAACCGGATGAATTTCTCGGCTTGTGCCGTAAAATTGTGATCGCATTTTTTTCGAAAGCGAAGGTCAAGGTCATGCAGACTAACATGACGGGCCGGGACTGGGCCGACATTCTTGCCCAAATTGACACGCCGCGATGGTCCAGCATCATCGGGTTCCGTTTTTTCAGGACACAGGGCAACATCGGCGAGCTTGTGGTACGCGATTTTCACGCGTATCTGAGGAATGTCAAAGCGGATAAGGGTGTCTGTTTCGGTGTCGGAGTATTCACTAACGATGCGAAACGCTTTACCGAAGCCCGTCTCATTGATCTTGTTGACAGGCCACGCCTTACCGCGCTTCTTGGCAATGTCGATTCGGTAACACAACCCATGCCCAAACGCTAGGAAAACGCCGGTTAGCTTACACCACACCGACGATTGACTTTTGTCATCATCTGACCGTTGTCAGCCAGTGACTTTGTCAACTTCGCCGGCAATCGGCGTTTCCCGAGCGGAATAAAACGTTTATCCGGCACAAAGCGTTGGCCCCGGCTGGAATCGGACCTCGCGGCGCTACCAGGATGAGTTACCGCCGCGAGGCCTGTCATGATGGGGCTTATCCATCGCCTCGTTCACCCGGAGCGTACGGCCGTCGACTTCCTGCCCGTTTGAACCGGCGATTGCGGCGTTGGCCTCATCATCCGAGCTCATTTCGATAAACCCGAAACCTTTTGAATTGCCGCTTTCGCGGTCGAAGATAATCTTCGCGGAGACGACCGAGCCGAATGACGAAAAATAATTACGGAGTCCGTCCTCGGTTGTGTTGTAGGATAAATTTCCCACATACAGTTTCTTTGCCATAAAATTCCCTTTTCCGATTGGGTCTCAACCCGCGCCGGAAAACGCTTTCTAGTTTTGAGATTAAGTATAGCACAAAGATTATCCCATTGTCAAGAGGGAAAGAGATCAGATGCGGATAAACATATAAAAATTTTCACGCTCCCGCTAGAAAGACCCCTGATGACGGCAAGGAACCGCAAATAGCAACGCGGATTGTTTAATAGAAATCAGCGGCAATCAGTAAAAGTATGCGTATCTTCTTTTCCATATCATCCGGCGCCACTCTTAACGCTTAATATTCGTTTCGGAATATCCGAAAATCAAAGAGATAGCGTGGCTTTAAAAACTGCGGCCTCTCAAAGCCGTCGTTTCTCGAAGCCGGACATAACGGAGGGGTTTTTGATACAGTTGACAAGGTTGAACGAGGTGGTGTTTTTCTTAAACCCGCACCAGATTGAATACATGGAAGCCAATCCTGACACAACGCTGGTGATGCTTTCAGGGAAGCGCATTGTGGTGAAGGAGAGTATCGACGAGGTGCGAAAGCGCATCGTTGAATACCGCAGGCTCATCGGCGCGTTCAAGAATGAGGAATAGGGGATAAGTTTTATGGACATATCGAGTCTTGTAGGTATTTTGGGTTCGGCTGCCATGATGGTCATGTCGGTTTTCGCGTCAGGCGGAACCCTGCTGACGTACGCCGACTTTCCGTCATTCCTGATGGTCGTTGTCGGGTCGTTTTTTTCCGTCATGCTGGCCTGTTCGATTCCGGATGCGATCGGGATGTTCAAGATTCTGGGACTCACGTTCAAGGTGCCCAACTACGATATGCCCGGCATCATCAAGAAGCTCATGGCGTTTTCCGATAAGGCGCGCCGGGAGGGGCTTCTCGCGCTGGAGGAAGAGCTGGAAGACCTTGATAACGAGTTTATGAAGAAGGGCTTGAGGCTCGTGGTTGACGGTACGGACGTGGGGATTGTCAGGAACCTTCTTGAGATCGAGATGAGTCAGGTTGGCGGGCGGCACGGCTCGAAGATTACCGTGCTGAATATGTGGGCAACGCTGGGCCCCGGTTTCGGGATGCTTGGTACCGTTGTCGGTCTCATCGCCATGTTGAAAAACCTTGAGGACAAGGCATCAATCGGCCCCAACATGGCGCTCGCGCTTATCACCACGCTGTACGGCTCTATTCTGGCAAACGCCATTCTCATGCCGATGACCGCGAAACTGAAAGCGCAGAGCGAGACGGAGCTGTCGGTCATGGAAATGGTTTTGGAAGGCATTCTTTCCATTCAGGCCGGTGACAATCCGCGTATTCTGGCGATGAAGCTGCTTGCCTACCTTAATCCGCAAACGCGAAAAGTGGTGGAAGCCGAAGTGTTGAAGGACTAACTCAGGATGGCGCGAAAGAGGAAAGAACCCGACGAGGCAAAGAACACGTGGATCGTTACCTACTCGGACATGGTAACGTTGCTTCTCTGCTTCTTTGCGATCTTGTTCAACCTGGACGAGACAAATCCAGCCGCGTTGTCGCAGATTGCCGCGTCCATACAGCTCAACGGGATGGGCCCAAGCACCGGGGGTAACACGCTTTCGACGGGCCGGTACGCCGATCTGGGGAACACGATAAACAGCCTGCCGGCGATGGACCGGGGGAAGTCGCTCGGTACGGCGTTGCGGAAGGCGGTGAGTCTTTTTAACCCTGAGATAAGAAGTAATAAGGTGAAGGTTACCAGCGACGAGCGGGGAATCGTCGTCACGCTTGCCTCGGACGCTTTTTTTGAACCGGCGAGCGCGAACTTGAATATGGAGGCATCGCGGCAGACTTTGTTGCGGCTGGCCCAGTTGCTCTCGTCGGAAGAGGTGGCCGGGCGGAAGTTCCGCATTGAGGGACATACCGATACGACACCGATTGACCCGGAAGGACCGTGGGAGTCAAACTGGGAGCTTTCATCGATGCGTTCGATTGCGGTGCTGCAATACCTTACGGCGGCCAACGTGCCAGAAAACCGTTTTCAGGTGGCGGGTTTTGCGGACACAATGCCGGTGAGCCGAAACGACACGCCGGAAGGCCGCGCGAATAACCGGCGCGTGGATATTATTATTCTGGATGACGCGCATTTGTGATGCGGCACTTATAGATAAAAAGTATTTAAGGTAAAATGAGTCTGTTCCAAAACTCATTTGTATTTGGGGCAGTTCTGTCAGTTGACAAAGAGGTAAGGAATTAACCGCGAAGGCGGTTAGTAAACCGCTGAGGCGAATAAGGGAGGCGTGTACTGGTTTGATAGTTTATTGGCTTTACAGGTGCTATTGAAGGTTGTTTCAAAACCGGCATAGGATCACGCCAAACATTGGGCCGGGGGCGGGGTATCTATGATACCTTCGGGGGCGGACCCCCGTAGAGGGGGTAGCGGAGGCTTCCCCCTTAAAAATTTCTTGACAGGAGGAAATATGAGCGATCAGGAACTGCTTGACGATGTCGACGATGGTGAAAGTGAAGGAGAAGGTAAAAAAAAGAAATTGAGCGTGGGGCGTTTGGGAAACCTGCTGCCGACTCTGCTCAAATTCGTGGCGATAGGACTTGGCGCGGTGATTCTCATCGTAACGGTGTCGGCGATCACTTATAGTCTGCTTTCCAAAGGGGGCAAGCAGCAGACGGCTATTCCGGTGACGGAGTCCTATCTCGGCATGAAGCCGCAGTATCAGATGTTCAATCTGCTGGGGCCGGTTACCACGAGAACGAAGGATCCGGTGCCGTACACGGTACGGGTCGATATGGTTATCGGTTACGACATGAACGACAACACGTCCGGGGCGGAGTTTACGGCGCGACAGGTCCAAATCCGCGATTTTTTGAGGCGGTATTTCCAAGGCAAAACCGCCGAACAGATTAAGCCTGAAAACGAGGATCAGGTGAAACGGGAGATTCGGGAACAGATCAACACACAGATTCTGGACAAGGCCCGCATCAGGGAAATTTATTTCAACGCCTTTGAAGTGATGGAAACGGGTTAATGGGTTCGACGATGGGGCGGCGGTTGACGTGCCTCCACACGCATACCTGTTACTGTGACGGAAGCGGGACGGTCGAGGATTTTTGCGCAGCGGCGGTCGGGAAAGGGTTGTCCGCCATCGGGTTCTCGGCTCACGCGCCGCTTGCAACGGATCCCGGCGTAACCGGCTCTGCAGATAGTGGTTCAGCGAATACGGGCTGGCATCTTCCGATGGAGCGGTTTGCGGCATACCGCGCCGAGGTCAAAGCGGCCAAAGAGAAGTGGGCGGGAAAAATCACTGTGTACTTGGGGCTGGAGGCCGACTATATCGAAGGGATTGCTTCCCCGGCGCGGTGGAACAAGCACGGCCTTGACTACGTTATCGGGGCGGTGCATTACATCCCCACGCCCAAAGGCGCGTTGCTTGAAGTTGACGGCGATGCGGACTCGTTTCGGCGCCTGGTTCACGACCATTTCGCGGGCGATGCGGCACAGGTCGTGCGGGTCTACTATCGTTGTGTGGAAAAGATGGCGCGGGAAGGCGGTTTCGACATTCTTGGCCACCTTGACTTGGTGAAAAAGAACAACCGGGACTTCTTTTCCCTCGAAAGTCCCGCCTATCAGGAAACCGCCGCACACGCCGCCGCCGTCATTCGGGATGCCCAAAAAGAACACGGTTTCGCGGTCGAGGTAAACACCGGGGCCCTCGCGCGGGGGACTTATCCCGACACCTATCCAGAGGCGGCCCTCCTGCGGCTCTTGCCCGGCATCCCGTTCATCATCACGACAGACGCGCACTGCCCCGAACACTTGGGCGCGGGTTACGAGCGGGCCATTGCCAACTTGCGAGAAGCCGGATACACGGAAAGCGCGTTCTTTGAGGGCCGGGGCGCGGACGGCAAGCCTGAGTGGTCGTACGCTCATCTCGCTTAAATCATGGGCTTGATCACGGGGGCTTAAATCATGGGGTAGCCACAGTCGTGATTATCCGTTTTTTAGCTTGCCTTGGATCACGAGGCCCATTCTTTCGCTGAGGGCGGTTATGCTTCCCTGTACTTTGGCAATTTCCACCTTTGTACCGTTAATTTCAAGGATGATCTGGTCGTGTTTGAGGTCTTGCTTGGAGACTTTTGTCTCACGTTCCCTTATACGCCGCTGGGTGACAAGCCATGCCCCGCCCTCCGTTATCGCGAAAGTCGCAAGAGAAATCAGTAGAGTTATAGGTATCGTTATTTCTATGACTTCAATATAACACATTTTGAAAGGTGTGTCAAGCGGATTTATACCGGTTTTATACCGGATTCAGCAAAACCTGCGGATGAAGTTGCTGTGAATCCTCCTTTGTGATATGCTAGTATTCTCGAATGTATGGGGAACGATGACAGGGTATATACTTTCTTTTTTCCTTTTTGTTTTCTGGCTTGTATCGATCTTCGCGCTTCGCGCCTATATCAAAAAGCGTTCCGGCAGAGAGGTTCTGCTTGCGGAACTGACCGATGAAGTGCGCGGACTGGAAACCGAACTCAACCGTATCACGGAACGGGATGCCTCTCTTGTCGAAGAACGTGTCGCAGCGTTGCAGAAATTGTTGGAGGCAGCTGATGAGAAAACCGCGTTGTTCAAAGCGGTCATAGACGAAATGATCGAACAACAAAACGCGCTGAAAACTGAACGGGCGAAGACGGAGCAGGAGAAAAAAGAACTGGAAGCGTTACAGAAAGCCTACGGTGAAAAACCGCTCTCCGCAAAAATTGCCGATTTGCAAAAAAGGGGATTCGGTATCGATCAAATCGCGCGAAAACTGGAAAAAACGGTCACCGAAATTGAGTTGTCCATCGCGATACAGGATTAAACCCTAACTCCGCTTAAAATAGGTAGTCTAGCTTCAATTTTTGAAAGAGTTTTCTAAGTTTTACCGTAGTTTCGCTTAGGCGCCATTCACCTCGTATTTTCATTTGGTAAATGGA
>JAIRNN010000193.1 GCA_031257995.1 Spirochaetaceae bacterium
GGCAGCGACTTTGCCAAATCAAGCAAATTTTTGAGTTTGTTTTCCATGTGTATACCCCTCGCTTTTTATTTTAATCTCAGGCCATACACTTTGTCAAGTCTTTTTCCGACTATCACCAAATTCATTGTCAGTGTCCGAGGGGGAGCTTGACACGCTTTTCGCGAAACAGTATTATGCGTGGGCCGTGAATGGCGTATTCTGTCTTTTCGTTCGCTGCGGTCAACGTCATAGGGATAATATAACACATCCAAAGAGAAATATCAGGAAAAAACACAAAACTTTATCATAAAAATTACAGATGAGTACCTTCATCTGTGGTTAAACGTGATGAGGCCGGGGGCACTAAATCCGGCAGCCTTCCAGCACTTTCAACCGCTTTTTGTCCAGCGTTATCGAGAGGTTTTTTTCCTGCGTGGGAATGACGAGACCGCGAGTTTTGGTGCGGCGCAGATACTTTACCTGCGTGTAGAAGAGGTCGGCCTTGCCATTATTTCGGGCTTTGGAATAGAACACGGCGAGGTTTCCCGCGTCAAGCAGGATGTCGAGGGGGATGGATTTGCCGCGCTGCGCTTTGACGAACACGTAACCGCCCGGAATGTCGCGGACGTGGAGCCAGAAGTCGGCGCCTTTGACGTGGCGGCGGAGCAACTCGTCATTTTCCTTCGCGTCCCGGCCAACGATGAAGAGCCATTTACCGCGCATGAAGGAGAGGCCGGGACGTTTTTTGTCCCCGCCCTGACCCTGCTTAGACGAACCGGATTCTGTTTTCAGGAGTTTGGCAAGGCGCAACGGGTTGGTTTCGGCAAGTAATTCCCGGAGTTTTGCCTCGGTCCCGGCGAGGACATGTTCTCCCTCGGCAATCTCCTCCCGCACCCGCACGATGCCGCTCTTTGCCTTTTTGTACTTTTCAAAGTACGTTTCCGCAAGCGCGATGTCCGCCTTGACGTTTCCCTCGCCCAACCCCGCCATGACTGCCTCACCCTTGCCCCTCAGTTCGTCCGCCTTGGCAAACGCCGCCTCCTTTTCGCGCAACTTTTCAAGCGAGGCCGCGATACGGACAATCCGCGCCCCGTAGACCTTTTCGGCCTTTTCGTGGAGCGCGTCAAGCGACAGTTCTTTCCCGTGTTC
Source organism: Spirochaetaceae bacterium (assembly GCA_031257995.1). Lineage (GTDB taxonomy): Bacteria > Spirochaetota > Spirochaetia > Treponematales > Breznakiellaceae > JAIRNN01. The sequence goes on from JAIRNN010000193.1 coordinate 1,129, forward strand.
GGCGTATTCCGCGTCGATGGCCGCGTTAAACGCGCCGGCCGGATATACCGAACCTGCTGAATGCGCCTCGCCAGCCTGAGCCGCGCTATACTCGCGCACCATGTATACTTTGCCCGTACCGGCATGCGGCGCACCTGCTTGGTGCGAGGGGATCGTCTGCGGCGCGTAATGGCTGCCCGTAACTTCGCCCCGCTTGGGAAGGCGGCGCATCGCGTCAAGAATCACCCCATCCTCGCCCGTCACGATAACGTTGGCGGCCCCCGACCAGAGCCGCGCGTAGAACCGGTAGCGGAAATCGCCCCGTTTGACAACCAGTCGGACGATCCGGTCTTCCCCGATCTGCGACGCTTCCTCAATCCAGCCGTTCACTAGGCGGCTTTTGCAAAATTCGCCGAAACGCAACGGCTTGTCGGCCTTCGGCACGGCGCGAAACGTCTCGTGAAATCGGCAGCCCCCGCTCGTCAGCACAAAAAGCAGCGTCCGCGCAACCCCCTTCTTATACACAACGAGCGCAAGCGCCTCATAATTCGGCTGAAACGCCTTCTGAATCTGCGCCCCTTCCAAATCAAGCTCGGAGAGTATAAGATTAATTTCCTTCCAATTCAGCGACATACGATTTTATTTCTCAACACGCGATTTTCCATAGTATAGTGCTTTTACTAAGAAAATATGAAGAGGGGAGACTTCCCTTCGCTCCTGTCCGCTCTCCGGTCGATAGGCCTGAGCCTAAAGGCGCGTCCACACCTCCCTCCGTTGGGTCATCCGCTACCCCCTCTGCGGGGCACCCGATGCCGCACGCGAAACATTGAGCGCGTTTCTGCCATTCCTGCGACACGGTGTGGGCCCCAAAAAGGTTGCGCCGTAAGTAAACGCAACGGGGCCTCGGACACACCCCCCGCAACGCCCCCATCTTCACGATGGATCGGTTCTCAGAATTACCACTTATATTTTGAAATAATTTAAATAGTTCGTCAATACTGTTACAAATATATGTCGGCCCTGCTTTATCCAGTTTTTCTTAAGTCCCGTATCCGTACAATACCCCAATGGAGTCTATTCCGTTAGACTTTGCTCCGATAATATCATATTTTCTGTCTCCTGCCATTATGGTATTTTCCTTTGCCAGTTTGTATTTTCCAATGATATGTTTTATTATATCTTCTTTTTCCGATAACATCCCCTCCAAATTACTTCCCGCAACATATCTAAAATAATTGTCTATATTAAAATATTCTAACACCTTTATCGCATATTGTTCCAGTTTTGAAGTCGCTACAATGCAGTTTATATTCTTTTCATTTAATTGTTTCAGAACAACATCTATTCCATTATATAATTCATTTTCACAAATCCCCTTTTCCGCATAATACTCTCTATAATATTTAACCACCTTTTTTGCATCATGTTCATTTAATTTATAATATTCCATCAATGATTTTTCCAATGGAGGCCCAATAAATATATTTGGTGGTGATCTACAAAGTATGATAAAGGGGTAATGACAATGGGGGCACAAAGAAATACTATGAAATCATGTTAATCACTATAGAAATCAAGCGCCCCCATTGCCACAGTCCCAACATAACCCGAAACGGGAAAAAAAGCTGCCGCAAACAAAATTACCGCCGTAAAGACTGCGGACGCCGGTTTATCGGCGGCTATGAAAAAACATACCGGGGATGCCTTTCCTGAATAACCGGCCCGGTAAAAATCATGCTTGTCCGGGGCGGCATACGGGATGTCAGCGCCGTGTTAAACCCTAACTCCGCTTAAAATAGGTAGTCTAGCTTCAATTTTTGAAAGAGTTTTCTAAGTTTTACCGTAGTTTCGCTTAGGCGCCATTCACCTCGTATTTTCATTTGGTAAATGG
>JAIRNN010000270.1 GCA_031257995.1 Spirochaetaceae bacterium
AGAAATTGTCCGTCAATAATCCGGGGGCGTTGCGGGGGGCTGACCCCCGCAGAGGGGGTAGCGTAAGACCCTAAGCCCGCTTGCGGGCGGCGGGCTGGAGCGAGGGGGAGACTTCCCCCCATAAAATATACCAATATTATTTCCATGCCTAAAGCAGTATATGCGGTTGCCAGCCGTCCTGCTTTAGTCTGGCACGAAAAAAGAGCGAAAAGACGAAAAAATCGTGGTTTTGGAACGGGCTCAATTGAAAAGGGAAAATGAGCAGGTTTTCGAGACTGCATGTTGTACCCCTACAACTACGCCCCTATTCCCGGAGGGGGAACCGCCGTCTTCTCCTGTCACGCCGCACCCAAGCGCCTCCACGGCAGGTGGCGGCAAATAGTTGACTTGTAATTTTTGCGGTTGTGTGGTATGATAATGGGGTGAAGGATACACAGAACGATAATCGAAACGACAATATTGACGATGACGACTATGACACCATTCTCTCCGAGGACATTGACTTCAAAGGAAAACTAAGTTTTGAAAAGTCCTTTTTGATAAAGGGAAAGATGGAAGGCGGCATTGACGCGCAGGGGATTCTTCTCGTGGATACCGGGGCGGAGGTCATCGCGGATATTATGGCGGACAAGGTGATTATTCGCGGATCGGTGACGGGTAACGTCACGGCGCGGCGGAAGGTCGAGGTGATGCTCACCGGGAAGCTGCTGGGGAATGTTCATGCGCCTGAAATCCAGATGGAATCGGGATGTGTGTTTAACGGCCTATGCAGGATGGAGCCGGTTGAACGTTAAACGGTCCGTCCATGCAGTTTTCTTGGTGCAGATGTTTTTCTGGTGCGCGCAATTGTACGCGCAAAACCAAGACACGGGCCGTTCCGAAAACACCGACGCGCTAGCCGAGTACCGTGCGGGAAACTATCAGAGGGCGGTGTCGATCTGTCAGGACGAAATCGCCCGCGACCCATCCAACCTTGAGTCGCACGTCGTGATCGGATGGAGCCTCCTCAAACTGGGCCGTTATGATGAGGCGCGGACCTACGCGCAGAACGGCCGCCGTTTAAACTACTATGACGCGCGGATCGTCGAGATTCTGGGGGAGGCGAGTTATTTTCAGGGGCAAAACGCCGAGGCGCTTGTCTTCTTTGAAGAGTACATCGGCCTTGCCCCCGACGGATCACGGATTGACATCGTGTACTACTATATCGGCGAGATTTTTATCCGGCAGGGCCGTTTCCGCCACGCCGACATCAGCCTTTCCACCGCCCTGCACTATGTCCCGCTCAACGCCGCATGGTGGACCCGTCTCGGTTATGCTCGCGAGCAGGCCGGGGAACCGGTGGAGGCGTTGAAAGCCTACGAAAAAGCGCTTGCCCTTGATGCCCAGCTTGCCGATGCCCGCCGGGGCATTGACCGCATACGGGTGAGCCTCTCCCGTTAGCCGATGACCGTCTCGTTTTGGACGCTGGGATGTAAGCTCAATCAAACCGAAAGCGATTGTTTGGCCGCCGCCTTTGCTGCCGCCGGGTTTGATGTCGTGCCCCAAAAGGGCGATCTGCGGGTGATCAACACCTGCACCGTGACCGGCAAGGCCGAGCAGAAGATGCGCCATATTGTCCGGCTTGAGCGTGCGGACGAGAACGCCCTTCTCATCGTTACCGGCTGCGCCATCAAAAAGCGTGAGGTTCAGGGCCGGGTGTTTTACCTGCCCGCTCAGGACAAGCCGCGTCTCACCGAATTTCCGTCGAGGTTGCGGAACATTCTGTTGGAAGATAAGCATTATGAGAGAGAAGCCGCGGCAACGAATGTTGCCGATCCTTCGCTCCAGCCATCGCAAAAGCGCAAGCCCAGTCGGACTTGCGCTTTTGCGCCGTCTTACGCTACCCCCTCTGCGGGGGACACCCCCAAGGTGTCATGGACACCCGGCATCAAAGATGCCCCGACCCCGTCTCCCGATCCCGGTGTTGAGCAACATCCCGTCGCAGAAACAACCGCCCACCGGAACGTTCTCCAAGCGGCCATCCTCGACTGGTTCACCAGCCTTGACCCGATAACACCCGCCGACCCCTTTGTGTTTGAACAGGGACTCGCGGAATATGCGGCATCCCCCCGGTCGCGGCCCTTCCTCAAGATCCAAGACGGCTGCGGCAACGCCTGTACCTACTGCGCGGTAACGATCGTGCGAGGCCCCAGCGCGAGCCTCGACAAGACGGCGGTGTTGGAACGGCTATGTTTCCTTGAGGATGCGGGCTTCAGCGAGGCCGTGTTGACCGGGGTCAACATCTGTAGCTATCCCGACCTCGCGGGGCTGATCGCTTATCTGCTGGAAAACACTGGCCGGATACGGCTCAGGCTTTCTTCGCTGGAACCGGATGCGGTGGACGACCGCCTGTTGCGGGCGGTGTCTCTCCCCCGTGTGCGGCCCCACTTTCATCTCTCGGTCCAATCCGGAAGTGATGCCGTTCTTGCGCGGATGGGCCGGCGGTACGAGGCCGCCGTGGTGGAACGGGTTTGCGCGGATCTTCGTGCTGTGAAAGATGACCCCTTCCTCGCCTGTGACATTATCGCGGGGTTTCCCGGCGAGACGGAAGCGGATTTTGCGGCGACCCACGCCCTGTGCGAAAAGGCCGCGTTTGCCTGGATTCACGCCTTCCCCTTCTCTCCCCGGCCCGGAACGGCGGCGGCAAAGATGCGGCCCCAAGTGCCCCAACGTGAGGCGGTTGCGCGGGTCGAGCGGCTGCTCCGTTTGGCCCAAGCGGGCATGACCGCCTACGAGAAGCGCTGGGAGGGCCGCGCCGTCGAAGCGGTGATTGAACGCTACGACAGCGGCGACGAGACGATAAACGTTGTCACGGAAAACTATCTGAAAAGAAAACTCCCGCGTGAACAGATAGAGGATAAAAAACCGGGGGCAACGATACGAATTGTAGACGGAAAAGTCGTTATGATTCCATAATGAATAAAACGATTCTCGACAGAGCCTGTTCTAAAACTCATTTATATTGGGGTATTTCTGTCAGTTGACAAAGCAGAAGGAATTAACCGCGAATAAGGATGGCGTTTGCCGGTTTGGTAGCCCATCGGCTTTACAGGCACTATTAAACACTTGCAAAACAGACAAACTGACGGTAGAACGCGAATTTGTCGGTAAAAACCTTCTGCGCCTTATTCGCCTTAGCGGTTAACCCCTAACTCCGCCAAAAATACCCCGTCTATTTGCAAAAACATAAGAAGATGCAATGTATTTGGCATAGACAGGCACATTTCTCTTGACATAAAGAGGTAATCCGGTGTATAATTAGACT
>JAIRNN010000293.1 GCA_031257995.1 Spirochaetaceae bacterium
GTACGTTGAGGCGTATTACAATCGCCTTCGTATCCATTCGGCGCTTGACTATATGGCGCCTGATGTGTTTAACTCAAGGCAAGTCGCTTAATGGTGTCTGCCTAATGGGGTAAAGTCCAACCCCTTTCGCAAAAGACAATTCCGATGCCAGAAAAGACTTGTCAACATAATAAACCGCCTGTTTCCCCAATTCGGTTAATGTTACTCCCATTTGGGGAATAACGTCTTCAAACGCCCGCTGCAGTATCGTTGTATTTTGAATATCAGAGAAGGAACAATGAGCAGGCGGAAATGAAGCCATTCTCTCTCGATAATCAAGCAGGACAAGCCGATTAAAAGAATGTCCGCCCTCATATTGTTGGCGACAACGGCAAGGGACGTTTCAATTTCCGTTATGTCTTTTGACTTCAAGGCTTCAAAAACCCGCACCGCCGCCCGTTCCCCTTGCGCCGCCCTCTCCCATCACGCCGCCCCCAAAAAAAGCTCCTTCGGGGCCCGCGTCCAAGCACTTCCACAGCAGACGCTCCCCATCTCCCACCGTCGGTGAAATAGAAACCAATTACGGGCCGCACCCGGACAGGTGCCTGGGCCGCACACCAAACGGTGTCTGGGCCGGCCCTTATGCGGCGCAAGCGGTTTAACGTGATTTCCTCTCTTCCCTCCTTTTTTCTCATCTTTTTCACGATTTTTTCCTCTCTGATTAAAGCAAAACGGCGGGTCAACGCCTTGTATAGGATGGAGGAATTCTGTATGCATAAACCGAGAGAGTTACGGCAAGGGGTCTGGTATGGCGTGAGGACGGAGGTCAATATCGGGGAGCCGCTGTTCCGGCTGCCGGAAGCGGTCGTGCTGCTGCACCGCGTACTCCGCAAAGTGAAGAAGTTTTATCCGTTTGAGTTGCGCGGGCTGCGGCTTGAGGGGGCGTGGCTTGTGTTCTATATCAGGCCGGAGGACGGTTTTCAGTTGCCGCTGATTATGCAGTTGGTGAAGCAGTGGTTCTCGCTGGAGTTCAACGGTATGACGGGGCGGAGGGGGCATCTTTGGGGTGAGCGGTATGGGTCGGAGATACTGGAGGGGGAGCCGCCGGCGAGGGAGGCGGCGGTGGACTGGGCGGCGATAGACAAGTCGGCCAACACGCCGCTGCCTCCGGCGATGGCCTACACGCTGACGTGGGACAGCCTGAGATCGCCCGGGATGACGATAACGACGAGTTTTTCGGCCCTGAACGTGGCCAAAACCGCCTCTCCGCCCCGCTAACCGGGGGCAAAGCCCCGGTTAGCGGCCCTAAAGGAGACCAAGCCCGCCTCAAGCGTCCCGGCTAGTGATGGCCGCGGGAAGTCTGCCCGCGCCGCCTGTGAAGGAGGCGGGGGCGTTGCGAGGGGCGCAACTTACTAATCACAGGGGGCGTTCTATGCTAGAATGGACAGACTGCTCCGGCCTGAATCTGGAGGTTCGCACGGATATAGAGAAGCGGTTCGGGAAAGGTGTTTTGAGCGCCGAAAAGGGGAACCGAGGGCGGCGCCGTCAGGGGCGCTGGGCGTTCTCTATAGTACAAGTTTCATGCCATTATAGGAAGGCAAAATGAGTAAGCGTTTTTGCTTAATCAGCATGGCGCTGGTTATCGGGTTTGTGATGGCGGGGTGCGCGAATGTGCCTGCGGCTGCGCCGGAGTCCAGCGCGGACACGACGGCGGCTCCCGTTCCCGGTACGGATGCGGCGAAACAGGCAGCGAAAAGAGAGCTGCAAAGCAGGTATGTTGAGTATCTGCGGCAGGAAGGCTATGTCCCGTCAATCGACGATGACGGCGATATTAGGTTCATCGTTTCGGAGTACATCTATTTTATCCCTATTGATGGGAACGATCCTTCATATTTTCAGATCGTTCTGGGGTTAACGATGGATACGGTGCCGTTGGAGGAACTTATCGGCGCGGTCAATTCCGTGAACCGGTCCGTTAAGGCCGCGAAGGTTTCTATCCCTCCCGACAGGCAGGCGGTCATAATAACGGCGGAACGGATATTGGACAAGCCGGATGATTTCAAGGCGGTTTTCAAGAGACTTCTGTTGGTCATAAAGACTGCGGCAGAGCGTCTGTTCTCCCAGTTGAATGAGTCGGGCGAAAGGCGCGGGGCCGGCTCTGAGGAGGCAAAAAATGTATAAGAAGTTATTTTTGGCCGTGGGTGTTTTGGCTTCCGCCGAGACGGTCTTTGCGCAAACGAGGGAGGGCGAGTTGCAAAGTATGTATATTGAGTATCTGAGGGAGGAGGGCTATTTCCCGCAGGTTGACGATGACGGCGATATTCTGTTCAAAGCTTCGGGGGATATTTATTACATCATCGTCGATGCGGATGACCTTGCGTTCTTTCAGCTCTACAAGCAACTAAACATAGGGCGGTTCGACTTGGCGGTTGTTCGCCGCGCGGTCAATTACACGAACAGGACCACGAAGGTCGCCAAAGTTTTCATCAGTTCCGGCGAGAAGACGGTCGGGATAAAAGTGGATCAAATGTTGGGTAAACCAGACGATTTCAAGGCGATTTTCAAGAGACTCCTTTCAATTATGTATACTGCGGAAGTGAATTTGAACTCGCAATTGTAGGGACGGGCCGTTCCCCAGACTAGGAAAGGATGCGTTCCCCGCTTAGAGGCGGACACAACTCAGGCTTAGATCGGAACCCCCATCAGGCTTGGTTGCTCACCCCTTTTCACTTAGAAAAATTATGGCGCAATGCGCGGGGGAGACTTCCCCCATCAAATGATATATTATAGAAGAAAACGGCCGCCTGAGCGCGGCTGGGATTGAGAGGAGCATATATGGCGGAATTGACGGAGTATACGGGGAAGGCGACGATGGAAAAGATCGTGAGTCTGGCGAAGCGGCGGGGGTTTGTGTTCCAGTCGAGCGAGATTTACGGGGGGCAGAGTGGGGCATGGGACTATGGGCCGCTGGGGATTGAGTTGAAGAACCGGATCGCGCAAGTCTGGTGGCGTGAGATGACGCAACTGCACGATAACATTGTGGGACTTGACGCGGCGATTCTGATGCACCCGCGCACGTGGGAGGCTTCAGGCCATGTGGAGAACTTTACCGATCCGCTGGTTGACTGTAAGGCGTGTAAGTCGCGGTTTCGCGCCGACCAGATTCCGCCTGAGAATCTCGAAAAAAAAGTTTGCCCGGACTGTGGCGGGGGACTTACCGATACGCGCAAGTTTAATCTGATGTTCAAGTCCAACATCGGGCCTATTGACGACGGGTCGGGGGTCATCTATCTGAGGCCGGAGACGGCGCAGGGGATCTATGTCAACTACAAGAACATCATTCAGAGCAACCGTATGAAGATTCCGTTCGGGATCGCGCAGATCGGGAAGGCGTTCCGCAACGAGATTGTTACCAAGCATTTTATATTCCGCAGTTGCGAGTTTGAGCAGATGGAGATGCAGTTCTTCGTGAAGCCCGGCTCGGACGAGGAGTGGTTTGAGCAGTGGCGAAAGGCGCGGTGGGCTTACTACGAGGGGCTGGGCGTGAAGATGGATCATCTGCGCTGGCACCGGCATGGGGTGGACGAGCTGGCCCATTATGCGAAGGATGCTTACGACATTCAGTATCTTTTCCCGATGGGCTGGCAAGAGCTTGAGGGTGTGCACAACCGCACCAACTTCGACCTTACGCGGCACAGCGAGTATTCGGGGAAAGACCTCCAGTACATCGACCAAGAGAGTAACGAGCGTTACATTCCGTTCATCATCGAGACTTCCGCCGGGCTCACCCGCAATTTGCTGATGATTCTCTGCGACGCTTACGACGAGGAGGAGGTCGAGGGCGAGACACGCACCGTGCTGCGCTTCCATCCCCGTCTCGCGCCGGTAACGGTTGCTGTACTGCCGCTGATGAAGAAAGACGGCCTTGCCGAGATCGCCGAGGCGATTCGCGCCGGGTTGCGGGAAGATTTTGCCACGGGTTTTGACCTGTCGGGCGCGATAGGGCGGCGCTACCGAAGGCAGGACGAGGCGGGCACGCCCTTCTGTGTTACGATCGACTACGAGACCAAAGAAGATAACACGGTAACGCTCCGCTACCGCGACAGTATGAAGCAAGAGCGCGTACACCGGGACCAGCTCGCCGCCAAGCTCACGGCGGAGATCCGGGGGTATAAGCGCTTGGCCGTGAGTGAGATATAGGAGTTAGATATGAGTGTTTTCAAAGAGGAGATCACGCTGGAAAATGCCGTTGACCGGGGGCTTGCGAGCAGGGGGTATATCAAGAGCAGCGAGGTTCGCTCTTTGACTGTTCGCGCGATGCCCGATACCGGGGCGCGGACGCTGGTTATCAACGAGGATACCCGACAAAAGCTGGGGCTTGCTATTGAGGAAACAGCGGAGTCTACCTTGGCAGACGGCAAAACGGACACCTACGGCGTAACGGAAGGGGTGAAGATTCAGTGGAAAAACCGGAGCACGGTGCTTCCCGCCGTCGTGGTTCCCAATGCGAAAGACATACTCCTTGGCGCGTTACCCCTTGAGGCGATGGACTTGATGGTTGACCCAGTGGATGAACAACTGGTTGGGGCTCACGGCGCGGAACCCCTGCATGTCCTTTACGCTTTTCCACGGCAGGCTTAAATCACGGAGATTGATCACGAGGAAATCGCAGATTGCGCCATAAATGGCGGCACAGATAAACACAGATAAAGAAAGGCGCGGAACGAAAATCGGCGTGTATCCGCGCCATCCGCAGTTCCCGTGATCCAAGCCATTTGCGGTTCCTGTAACTTTTCTCATGTTTTTTCACTTTTTTTCACGTTTTTTGGGGGCACCCGCTTGACAAAAATTTCCGGGTGTGGTATAAATACTTATTGTCCTGAAAGCGGGACGGGATTGTTATGTAAAAGGGTGATAGTTGTATATGAAGAAAGTTTTATTGTCTTTCAGGTCCTCCGGGTTGCCCCTGTCAAATAAACCCCCCCCCCCTCAAACGGGCTTTTACGCCCCTAAACACCCCTTTTAGACCCTGTTCAGGCCGTTTTCACGGGGTTTTTCCCTTCCCCAAGCTTGGCGTTTTCCG
>JAIRNN010000301.1 GCA_031257995.1 Spirochaetaceae bacterium
GTACGTTGAGGCCTATTACAATCGCCTTCGTATCCATTCGGCGCTTGACTATATGGCGCCTGATGTGTTTAACTCAAGGCAAGTCGCTTAATGGTGTCTGCCTAATGGGGTAAAGTCCAGCCTGTTTGAAAACAGCATTCCCGACAAAAAAGCCCTCTGCCGGCAAGGTCTTGTGAAACTCCCTCGTCCCGAATTCATCGTGCTGTACAACGGTGCGTCCGCCTATCCCGACAGGCGGACGCTGAAACTGTCGGAGGCCTTTGAAAAAGTTGAGGGCAACGACAGCGTAAACCTGGAACTGGCGGTAAAGGTGTTCAACATTGGCAAAGGGCACAACAAGGAAATGGCGTTGCGAGCCGCTGGGCGGCTATGTGGAGTTTGCCGGATTGGTAAACGCCCGGCAAGCGCGGATAAAGCGGGAAAATCCGAATATGGAACGGAAACTCGTGCTTGAAAAAGCGATAGCGGATGCGGTAACATACAGTAGCAGACACGGCATACTGAAAGATTTTTTTGAGACACTATTGCCGGAAGAGGTAAATATGCTGGCTACAGAATGGAATTTGGACGATGCGGTACAAGTTGCCCGTGAAGAAGGCTGGGAAAAGGGCCGAGAAGAAGACCGCGAACTTGTTTTTGACATTATACGACAGGCCAATTCGATGGACGACCTGAAGAAAATGCTTGAAATGTCGTTTTCCGGGCAAGGGCGGGCATAGACTATGTCTATTATGTTTCCAGCAGACACCGCTTCATCCGTGTTCGTCTGTGGTTCCTTGTGATAAAGCCTGTGATTAAGCCGGGGGTGCCCCCTACGGGGAATGGATAATGGAAAATGGATAATCCTGTCGCCCATTTGCCGCGCGCGAAACGGGCGCAACGGTTGCGCCGGCGCGTTAGCGTGATTACACAACACGGCGCCAATAAAGGCAACACTCAAGAACAACGCCTTCAGTGCCGCGACATACCGCCGCGCCCAACCCTATAGGGACTGAGTCCCGCCGGGGTCTTTCCCCACCTGAATAGTTACAATAGAATAGCTAACCGGGGGAACGTTTATGGGGATACAGGAGCCTACGGACGAGCAACGGGCGGTGATAGGCGCGGATACGACGGCGGTTGTCGCGGCGGGGGCCGGGTCGGGGAAGACGACGGTACTGGCGCATCGATTTGTCCGGCTGGTGCTGGAAAAGAGGGCTGCGGTTGACGAGATTCTCACGCTGACGTTCACAAACAAGGCGACCAACGAGATGCGCCAGCGCATCTATACGTTTCTCGCGGCAAAGCGGGAGGCGTGCGAGGGCGCGGAAAGGGCTCTGCTTGACGGGGCGATCGCGAACTTTTACAAGGCGCGTATCGAAACGCTCGACTCTTACTGCGCCTCGATTGTACGGGCCGCCTCGTCCCGTTACGGTCTCGCGCCTGATTTTTCCGAGGATATGGAGCGGAGCGCGGCCATCATCGAAGAGGAATCGCTGCCCTTCGTCATCAAATATCGGAATCATCCGGCGATAACGGAACTCTACCGAGAAAAAACGCCCGACGTGATTGCCCGCGCTGTTTTCGCCGAGACGATCTCGGAGTACTGTTTTCTGGGGGAGCCGGTCGATTTTGTTGCCGATTTTCATGCGGCGGCCGAGAAAATTGCCAAAGACGGGGACGCGCTTGCCGCCAAAATACAAAAAATTCTGCGGGCGCTGGAAGACAAGCAGACGGCGCTGTCCGGAGAAATGCAGAAGAAAAACTGTGCGCCGTTGAACATACCGGACATTGATGGGTGCGCCAGGGAAAGGGCTTCTCGAACGGACATCGTGAACGTTGTGAAAACGCTCTACGATTTTGCCTGGACACCGTTGAACAAAAATCCGGGGAGGATGCTGAAAGACGAGTTTAACGCGCTCAGGGAGCGGTTTGCGCTTTTTGTTCCGCTCGCCGTCTTCATTATGCAGAAAGAGATGATGGAGATGTTGTGCGGGCTTTTGAACAGGTTTGAGAAGATTGTCTTTGACCGGAAGCGGCGAGAGGGGTCTCTCTCCTATGCCGACGTTGCCTCCCTTGCGCGGAGGATTCTGCTAGAGAACAAGGAGTTGCGCCGGGAAGAAAAAGAAAATTTTCATTCTATTATTATCGATGAATTTCAGGATAACAACGCGTTGCAAAGGGATATTCTGTATCTGCTCGCCGAGAAGCACGGGGCGGAACGGGACGGGGCGCCGGACGAAAACAACATCATCGAAGGGAAACTGTTCTTTGTGGGGGATGAAAAACAGTCGATTTATAAGTTTCGGGGCGCGGACGTGTCTGTGTTTCGGGATCTCCAGCGCCGCTTTCCGGCGGGACATTTCACGCTACAAACGAACTTCCGCTCATCGCACAACCTCATCGGGTTTTTCAACGCGGTGTTCGGCGGGACGGACTACAGCGAGACAAAGGACAAACTTCCCGCCCCCTATCCTTCCGTTTTTGCGCGTAACGTGCCGTCCGCGTTGCCGCCGTATGAGGCGGAATACACGCCGTTGCAAGCAAGCGAGGCCAAGAAAAAGGCGGACGGGAAGGCGGTTGTGTGCCTCTTTCCCGCGCTGAACAGCTGGAACAAAAGCGAGGAGGAGGGAGAAGCGGACGAGGCGGAACACGCGGAAACGGAAGCGGTGTTTGTCGCGAAGAAAATCCGGGAACTGAAGGAGAGCGGGCGCTACCAATACCGCGACATGGCGATTCTCGTTCGTTCCCACACCAACGAGCATTTCTTTGAAAAACACCTGCGGATACAGGGTATCCCCTACACCAACGAAAACCTTAACGCCTCGGTTTCGATTGATCCGGTTGCCGATCTCTATGCGCTTCTCCGCCTCGTTGCATACCCGATGGACCGGCTCGCCTATGCGGAAGCGCTGCGTTCCCCGTTTGTCGGCCTCTCGTTTGGCGGGATGCTGTCGGCTCTGAAAGCGTACGATAAATCAGCGGATAAATCGGCGCACAATAAAAACCCCATTCCGTTCTCGGACTTGGCCTCTTCCCTGTCCGAAATCTTGTCCGAAGAAGACCGGAAGAAATTCGACAATGGCCGAAACGTGTACCTCGAAACAAAGAACAGGTCGATACACAGCTCGATACAAGAGTTGATCGCCCATCTCTGGTATGCGGAAGGTTACCGTTACGAAATGCTGTGGCACAAGGAAACGAGGGCGTATTACAACGGTTATCATCTTTTGTTCGCGCTGGCGGTCAAGGCGGACAATGCGGGGGCGAGCCTTGCCCAGTTTACCGAAACGCTGAAAAATCTCCTCGAAAGCCGCCGGTTTTTTTCCGGGGCCGGCCGCGACAAATCATGGCTTGACGACTTGATCGTGCCCTTTGAGAAAGAAGACGCGCTGTCCCTGATGACGATTCACAAGAGCAAAGGGCTGGAGTTTCCGGTGGTGTTTGTCTGCGGCTGCGGGGACGGGCGAAAAAAAACGGAGAGTGCTTTTGTTGTCAAAAACGAGGGCGTTACGGTTACGCCGGTGTTCCCCCTTGAATTCTCCAGTCTCGATCCGAAAAAGGTCAAGAAGAACTATTTCCGGGAAAACGCGAAGGACGAGGAGAACGCGAAGGAAACCGCCGAACTTCGCCGTCTTTTGTATGTGGCGATGACGCGGGCGGAAAAGGAAATCTACCTTACCGGGACGCTGAAATACACGAGGGACGATAACGACGGCGAGAATCTCGAAACGCTGGTCAAATCCGTTGCGAAACGGAAAATGAACAAGGAAGAACCGCGTATCGAAGGCGACACGATTGTTGACAACGGCGCCTTTTTGGGGCTGCTCCTTCCGGTCATCGCGGAGAGAATGGACGAGGGCTTATTCGGTCTTGAGGAAATTCCCTCGGCCGGACGAGAGGATCTCTACGGGGGTTCCCAAGCTCAGAGCAAGCGCAAAGAGGCTTTTGATAACGATGCCGAAGGACGCGGCGCTTTTATCGCAAAGGCTCGTGCCCTCTACGAAAAGGCGCGTATTATCGAAGAAGAAAAGGCCTGTCCGAGGCATCAGAGCGTGAGCTACCGGAAAAAGTGTGTCGTGGGGGACGCGGCGGACCGTTACGGCCATTATGAGCAAAGAGACGCGCTCTCAGGCGGGGATGCGGCGGACGTATTCGGGAAAATCGACGCTCTCTTGGCCGGCCTTCACGCCGAGTTCGGGACCATCACCCACACCTGTGTCGAGGCGGCGTTGAAACACAAAAGCGCGTCCGTTCCGCATCTCATCGCGGGAAAGCTGGACGGCGGGACGGCGGAGCAACTGCTCGCGGCGGGAGAGGAGATCGCGCGGCGGTTTCTGGTTTCCCCCCTCGGCGCGATGGCCCAAAACGCGGCGTGGATAAGGAGCGAGTTTCCCTTCCGCACCCTTGAACGGAACGCCGCCGTGTTCACGGAGAACGCGCCTTTAGGCGGCGCAAGGCGCGACGTCTTTATCAACGGGACGATTGATCTTGTTTTTGAAAAAGACGGCATCGTCACGATTGTCGATTTCAAGACAGACAATGCGGAAAACCCCGCCGAGCATGCCTTGCAGATGGCGGTGTACTACCGGGCGGCGCGGGATCTCTGGCAGAAAGAGACGCGGGTGTTCCTCTATTACCTGCGGACGGGACACGCCGTCGAGTTTGAGGCGGATTAACCACGGGGCTTAATTACAGGGGAACCGCAGATTGGCAGTATAGTAGACAGAGCCTATGTCCGCCCCTGCCCGGAATACGGCACTGCAAACAATTTTTTCAAATCATCCAAATCTTTCAAAGAGTTCACTTGGGCGAGAAGATTTGAAAACCGCTTTTATTCCGCTTTCCGGACTTCTTCCTCACGGACGCGCAGTGCTTCGTCCATATCCCATTCCTTAGCCAACATCTTTACCTCCTCCGGCAATAGTGTTTCAAAAAAATCTTTCAGTATGCCGTGTATTCTACTGTATGTTACCGCATCCGCTATCGCCTTTTCAAGCACGAGTTTCCGTTCCATGTTCGGATTCTCCTGCCGTACCAGCGACTGCCGGACACTCACCAACTCGGCAAACTCCACCTAGCCGCCCAGCGGCTCGCAACGCCGCGCCATTCCCTCGTTATGCCCCTTGCCGATGTTGAACACTTTTACTATCAACTCTAGGTTTATGCTGTCGTTGCCCTCAACTTTTTCAAAGGCATCCGACAGTTTCAAGGTCTTCCTGTCTGGATAAGGGACCGTGCCGTTGTACAGCACGATGAATTCGGGGCGCGGAAGCTTTACGAGCCCCTGCCGGTAGAGGGCTTTTTTGTCGGGAATTCTGTTTTCAAACAGGCGGGAGCCATACGAAAGGAAGCGGAAGGGCATATTGTTATTGATGCTTGCCTGTTGCTCGGCTATAACAACGAGCTTCTCATCAATAATGCCTGAAACATCATTTTTCCTGCTGGTGAACAGGGTCTCGTTCAGCGTGTTGATGACGACCTCGGTGTCCTCGCCGTAATGAGTGCCGCTCACGGCATTGTACAGCGACAGAAACGCTTTCTTGTCGGAAAAGAGAGAGCGGAAAAGGGTGTCCTTGAACATCGAACCCATGTGAATAGCATACGCCCTTTTGTGAGAAAACGCAAGGGAATGGAACCATGCAAACTACAGAAGCATCACGTTTAACCACAGACTGGACCGGTTCTCCCCCCTCCCCTCCTACATCCTCCAAAAAAAAAGGAGCAGACAAAGAGTTAAGCCGCAATGAAATTGGTAAGGAGAGGCATTATGGCAAGACGGCAGAAATACTCGAAAGAGTACAAAGAGGCGGCGGCCCTGAGCGAACGGGAGGACGGTTGAACAGGCGGCCCGGGAACCGGGGATACGCGGGGACATGCTGCGGCCCTGAGCGGGCGGGAAGCGCGGAAGGCGGGCTGGAGGTGTTCCCCGGTCTGGGGACCCCCCGTGACGCGGAGGCGGCGCGGCTGAGGAGACGGGCGGCGGATCTGGAGGAGGCGGATGAGATCCTAAAAAAAGCGGCGGCCATCTTCGCGAAGAGCAGCCCCCGGCAACGGCGTAT
>JAIRNN010000306.1 GCA_031257995.1 Spirochaetaceae bacterium
ATACAATCATTTTGCGGTAAAATCACAAATTTACCTGGCATCACTGAAACGCGCGATGGAATTACTTTCTGCCTTTAACATGGGGGATAATGGTGCTTTTGCGTAACATGAGTTCATAATATTGTTTTGTGTCGGCATACGATTCTAATTTTCCAACCATGTCTTTATTATGGACTATATTTCCTACCGTGGAAGTTAAGCCCCGATACATTATCATGTTTGATAAATCCCATTTAAATAGTTCGACATCGTAGTATTTGCTCAAGTCATTGTTTATTTGAAGTTTGTCTTGAGAAAAAACTGCCGCGCCAAGAAACATTAAGAAAGCCGCCAAGAAATTCTTCTTTGCCATTTTCATTCCTTTACTATGGAAACATAGTTTTTTGAGTCAAACGTTTGGTTTTCATAATTTCCGAAAAACCTCACCGCGCGGCACGGATGCCGCGCACTCGAACCCGTTCAGATTTTATGGCGTTTAACTCCCTATATACGACACTCATGTCGCCTAATCCCCTGCTTCATGCACAAAACACAACCCCCCGTGTCGTTTAACGTACACAAACAGGTACGAAACACAACATATTTATAATATAGTCATCTTTGCAAAAACTGTCAAGCAGTTCTAAAAAACACATAAAGTTTTATAAAATAACGAAGAAGGACTGTTTAAACAGTATCAGGCAGGCTTGGTACCTTTAATTCCTTCTTCATGGCTGCATGAGTATAACACATAGTCGTTTTGATCGAAACATGACCAAGGAGTTCCTGTATGTATCTGTACCGCCTCCAGCCCCGCTTCATCTGTGTTAATCTGTCTCATCTGCGGTTAAACGTGATACCAGCCCGTGATTAAGGCGGAGGTGTTGCGAGAGGGGGCTGTCCCTCCCCAGAATGGGGAACGCGCCGTTATTCCTTAATATGCCGCTCCCACGGAAAGCCCCAAGCCCACGAGTGGGCCGGGGCCTTAAGCCGACAACGCTTCGAGGCGCTCGCGCAGGAAGGCGCTCTTTTCTTTGAGGCCGATGCCGCCGGTTTTGAGGAGTACCACGTTGGCCGCGTTGGGGTCGACACGGACTCTGCCGCCGCCTTCTTTGATGAGGCGCATAAGGCGGTCGACGTTGACTTTGGAGACCCGCGCAAACTCGACACGGGTGAGGCCGTTGCGTTCGCGGAGGGAGACTACGGCGAGGTTGCGGCAGATGATGCGGATTTCGGCGAGGGCGAGCAGCGACTCCACTTCGTCGGGCAGGGGGCCAAAGCGGTCGACCAGTTCGGCGGTTATCGCGTCGCATTCTTCGCGGGTGCGGATCGAGGCGATTTTTTTGTAGACCTCCATCTTTTGCTGGGGGCTGTCGATGTATTCGTTGGGGATAAAGCCGGAATATTCAAGTTCGAGCAGGGTCTCGGTCTCGCCTGAATAGTGTTCGTCCTCCAGTTTATGGATCGCCTCGTCGAGGAGGCGGAGGTAGAGATCGAAGCCCACCGAGAGAATGTCGCCTGATTGTTCCGCGCCGAGCAGGTTTCCCGCGCCGCGAATCTCCATGTCCTTCATGGCGATCTTGAAGCCGGAGCCTAGTTCGGTAAAATCAGAAATCACTTGGAGCCGCTTCATCGCCACTTCCGGCAACGCCTTGTCTTTGGGATAAAAAAGATAGGCGTAGGCGAGGCGGTCGCTGCGTCCGACACGCCCGCGCAACTGGTAGAGCTGGGAGACCCCGTAGCGGTCGGCGCGGTCGATGATGATCGTGTTAACGTTGGGAATGTCGATGCCGTTTTCGATGATCGTCGTGGATACCAAGACGTGAAAGCCGCCGTGAATGAAACGGTGCATCACGTCTTCCAGATCGCGGGGATCCATCCGGCCATGCGCCGTTTCGATCAGCATCTCCGGCACGAGGCTCTGCAAATGAATCCGCGTATCCTCCAAGTCCTCGACCCGGTTGTGCAGATAGAACACCTGTCCCCCGCGCGAAGCCTCGGCCCGGATCGCCTTCACCACGCGCTCCTCGCTCCACTCCTCGACGGTCGTCTCAATTGGCAGCCTGTTTTGCGGCGGTGTCGCAAGGAGGCTCATATCCCGAATCTTGAGCAAACTCATGTGCAGCGTCCGGGGAATCGGTGTCGCCGAAAGCGTGAGGCAATCGACATTCGTCTTAAACTCTTTGAGCCGCTCCTTGTCCTTCACGCCGAAACGCTGTTCCTCGTCAACCACGATGAGCCCCAAATCCTTGAACACCACGTCCTTCTGTATGATCCGGTGCGTCCCCACCAAAAGGTCAACCGTCCCTTCCTTCGTTGCCGCCAGCGTCTTCCGCGCCGTCTTCCGGTCAACCAGCCGCGAGAGCATCGCCACCTTCACCGGAAAACGCTCGAACCGTTGCACAAAGTTCTCGTAATGCTGCTCGGCCAGAATCGTTGTCGGCGCGAGAAAAGCGATCTGCTTGCCCCCCATCACCGCCTTGAAACAGGCCCGCACCGCCACCTCCGTCTTCCCGTAACCCACGTCGCCGCAGACCAGCCGGTCCATCGGAAAAGGCGCCTCCATGTCCGCCTTGATCTCGTCCACACAACGCAACTGGTCAGCCGTCTCCTCGTAGGGAAACGCCGCCTCGAACATCGTCTGCCACTCCGTATCCTCCGGAAACGCGAACCCCGGCACCGCCTTCCGCTTCGAATACAACGCCACCAGCCGCTCCGCAATATCCTCGACCGACTTCTTGACCCGGTTTTTCCGCCCCTCCCACGACTTCGACCCCAGCGAGTCCAACCTCGGCGGCGCGCCCTCATTCCCGATATACCGCTGCACCAGATTCGCCTGCTCGATCGGCACAAACACCGTCTCCTCGCCTGAATACTCCAGCTTCACATAGTCCCGTTCCCGCCCCAGTGCCCGAATCCGCTCGATCCCCTTAAAAATCCCGATCCCATATTGAATATGCACCACATAATCGTCAGGTTCAAGCTCGACAAACGTATCAATCGCCTCAGTCCGCGCCGTCTTGACCGACTTAGGCTGTCGCGCCCGCCGTCCAAAAATCTCCGCCTCCGCCACCACAAGCAATTTTGACTGAGGAAGCGCAAACCCTGCGGAAAGCGGAGCCACGACAATAGAGAGAAACCCCGCCGAAAGAAACGGAGCCAGCGTCTTTTTGGGAGCTTGCGGGGAAGTCTGGCGGGGGGAAGCCTCCCCCCTCGCTCCGCCGACAGGCGGCTCCGCTACCCCCCTCAGCGGGGGGACCGCCCCCCGATCTGACGCGCCCCGGTTCCATTTCCGGTCGCGGCGGTCACGTACCGGCGGAGCGCCATCCGCCCCCTGAAACACCTCCGGCTCCGCATTCCGCCCGCCACTTTCCAGCAACTCGCCAATCCGCCGCTTCTGAATCTCCGACTCCGCCGCGATCATGATCGTCCAATCTTGCGCCAGCAACGTAAAAAATTCATCTTTCAGAAAGTCAATATTCCCAAAGAAACTCCGCGCCGGGTCGCAAGCAATGTTGACCAATTCCCTTTTCGAGGCTTCGATGGCCGGAGCAACCGGGGTAACCGGAGCCTCCTCCTCCCCGTTTTTGATCCCCAGCTTCAACGAGAAAAACGACACGCCCGCCCGCCCGGCAACCTCCGCGATTTCCGCGAACCCAAAGAGCAAGGTTTCAGGCGGCGGCACAAGCCGTTCCCGCATCGCGGTACGGTAACTGTTCTGGTACTCCCGCTTGATCGACTCGTCCGCATTCGAGAGCCGCTCCTTCTCCAGATAGACCGGAATGAACCGTTTTTTTCCCGTATGCCCCGCGTAATCAAACAGCGAGTATTTTTTCCCGAAGACCGAAGGATAAAACAACTCCTCCCCCGGACAGGCCCCCTTCTCGATGAGCGCCTCCAGCACCTGGCGCTTGAACGTGTTCGTGAAATCAGGTGCCCATACCTTGTTCTCATCGCTCGCCGGTAGAGGTCCCCGGCCCCGGATCCAGGCACTCTTTTCCAAAGCCTCGACCAGCGCGTCATCCCAGACCGCCTCTTTCATCGGCCGCATGACAAAGTACCCCACCTGCTCGCCGCCGCTCTGGTCAACCGGGTCGAACCGCTTGATCGACGCAACCTTGTCAAAATCAAACGACAACCGGTAGGCAAGGTCGTCCCCGCTCATAAAAATATCCAGCACCTCGCCCCGGCTCACAAACTCGCCGTGCAACTGCACCTGCGTAACGCGGGTATAGCCGTAAGCGGCAAGTTTCGCCGCTAACGCCGCCGTATCAACAATGTCGCCGACTTTAATCGTGGTAAGGAGATTTTTGAAATAATCCGGCGGCGAAACGGGGGTCAGAAAGGCCCGCTCGGCGGCAATCAGGATAACCGGCTCGTCTCCGGCAAGCGCCGCCAGTGCCGCCGTCCGCTCGCCAAATACCGCCGACCCCGCCGAAAGCTCGCGGTAGGGCATCGTCCCCCACGCCGGGAAAATCACCGTTTTTGCCGATTGCGCCGCATTCGTCCCGCCGTTTCGCGCCCGCGCCGCCCCAACCGCCATAATATCGCCTGAAAGCGCGGACGCCTCCCGCTCGGAAGGCACAACCACGAGCAGCGTCTGCCGCGCCGCATTGAACAACTCATGGATAATGACCGCATGAAACGACCCTTCAACGCCAAATACATCGACACCCGCCGAACCCCCATCCCCTAAAGACACCAACCCCTTCGAGAGCGCCGCCTTCACGACCGAGGCCGCCTCGGACGAACGAGAAATCACATTCAGCGGGTATTTATCGGCAGTCATATTCTGTTCCGTCAACATAAACCCTGCACGAAGCATAGCATAAAGAAACGTGACGAGCAAGGCCGCGCGTTGCGCCATAGTTTTCTCAGAGCCTGTTCAATATCTTCTCAACAGTAGCGAGATAAACGCCAGAACCGTCATTTGCAACGTAGTATGAATCTTACGTTCGCAGTTTTTCCAAAGACGGCGGTATTTTTCCAGCCAC
>JAIRNN010000324.1 GCA_031257995.1 Spirochaetaceae bacterium
AGAGCACCCTGGGATCCTCCGCCAGCGCGGCAATCTCTTCCGGGCCGATAACGCCTCCGGTCGTTTCAAGCGACGGATCGGTCGAAGGCACGGACGAGGGCAGCCCGTAAAAAATGTCCCTGTCCGTGCGCCTTATCCCGGCCCTCGTCTTTCTTTCTCTTGCCGCGCTGCCCTTCGTTACAAGGCTCGTGAGGAAGAAGAATATCCTTGCCCCCCTGCCGCTTGTCTTCTCGGCGGTATTTTTGTTTCTGGCGACCGCGAACGTATCGGGGCTTATCAACTGTGCGGATTATCTTTCCCGCTTGCTCGGATATAGCGGTATCTAGCAGGCTGTAAGAATTAAATATAGTGCTATGAGAAATTATAAGGTAACAACGTATATTCTTTGAAAATATCCGGGTGTTTAGCGTTTACGGCCTACTAACATCTCGACAAGCGGCTCGGCGTTCCGTCATTGCCGCTGTTCCCTGCGTTTTTGCGCTTCTTTGATAAAATCGGTCATCGCTTCCGCGAGGCTGCTTTGCAGTTTGTCGAGGGAGGAGCGCGTGAGACGTTTGTTCCGCACGAGGGGGCGGCCATTGACGAATACCGTGTCCACGTTGGCGGCTTTGGCACTGTAGACCAGCACCGAATAGGGGTCAAAGCGGGGAAACATATTCACCGAGGCGGTTTCGACGAGCGTGACATCCGCTTTTTTGCCGGGTTCGAGGGAGCCGATAAGGTGATACCTGTTGAGGGCTTTTGCCGCGCCGGATGTGGCGAGTGGAACGATGGTCTCGGCGGGGAAAAGAGCGCGATCCGCATTGGCGGTCTTGTGGAACTTCGCAAAGAGGTCAAACTGGGTAAACATATCCAGCGTGTTACCGCTGGCCGGCCCGTCGGTTCCCAACGCTACCGGAACGCCCGCTTCCCGCATGGCCTTTACAGGGGCAACCCCCTTGGCGCTTTTGGTGTTTGCCCCGATGCAGTGGACCACCGCCGTCTTGTTCCGGGAGAGGAGACGTATGTCCTGCGCGTCCACGTGAATGCAGTGGGCGGCGATAACATCGGGACCTAGGATGCCAAGCGATTCGAGGAACGCGATAGGGCTTTGACCGTAGGTCTCGCGGAAATGGGCCATTTCATAGTCCATTTCGCTTACATGCATGGTGAGGGGAACGCCGTGCCTCCGAGCAAGCGTGGCCGCCTCTTTTATCTTTTCAGGACTGTTGGTGTTGGTCGCGTGGGGGGCGATCATGGGAGTGATAAGCTCGTCGTCTTTCCATTTTTGGATAAACATTTCTCCAAGGGCAAGGCTGCCGTAAGGTTCCGGGCTGTCGCAGGAAGGTTCCCCAATCACGGTTTCGCCCAAAAAGGCCCGCATCCCCATTTCTTGCACCGCTAGAGCCGCCATGTCCTCAAAATAATACATATCCACGAAACAGGTAATCCCCGCAAGAAGCATCTCCGCGCAGGCATAACGGGTACTCGCGTAGACCAGACCGGGTGTCATCGCTTGTAATTCCAGCGGGAAGAGAAAACGCCTCAGCCGGTCGGGGCAGTCGTCCCCTAGCGAACGGAAGGGGATCATGCCCGCATGGGTGTGGGCGTTGATGAATCCGGGAACTGCGATGGCGCCCCGACCATCTATGACCTCTGGCCCCGCACGTTTTTTCCATCCTTCGGCGTTTTTTCCGCCGTTTTCAATGCCGGAACGGCGCAAGACAGCATCCCCGTCGCCGTGCCCCAGCACTGTGATGGTATCGCCCTCAATCCCGATATACCCGTTGGGATACACATCCATCGCCTCGTTCATCGTCAGAATAAAGACGTTCTTGATCAAATAATCCATTGTTCTGCTCCATTATAGCACTTCTCCTTGTAAAATACAAACAGGTATGGGGCTCTGCCCCGCCGGGATCCGGGGGCGTTGCGGAACCCCCACAGAGAGGGCAGCGGAGGGCGCAGGAGCATAGGGGGAGACTTCCCCCACCTCCATTTTTTATATATGGAGGCTGTTTCAAAACCCCTCGCGAATCTTAGAACAACCGCATTTACAGCGAACTTGCAAGAAAATTTAACCGCGAAGGCTGCCGCGCCCGAAACAGGCACAACGGTTGCGCATGGCGCAACTTGGGTTGTGCTAGGAGCGTTATACAATTACACAACACGGTGCGGCGCCAATAAAGGCCCCGCCTTTTTTATTCAAGCATCAGCGCCGCGGTACTGAGGCAGTGCCATACATGGCAATAAGGTTTTCACCGACAACTTCGCGCGCTACCGTTAATCCGTCTGTTTAGCAAGTGTTAAATAGCGCCTGAAAAGCCGACGGGCTATCAAACTGGCAAACGTCATCCTTAATTCGCCTTCACGGTTAATTTTATCCGTTCTGTAAACTGACAAAAACACCCCAATACAAATGAGTTTTGAAACAGGTACTATGTTCTGAGTAAAAGCACTCTATCCCGCCTCGCACAGAGTCTCAGCTTGATAGAGACTCACCGGACACCGGGAGGAGACATCGAAAAGCCCTTTGTCGCTGATTTTCATTTCCGGGGACACGAGGAGGGAGAGCGTGCAGAGCGACATAATCCCGTTTCGGTGGCGGTACCCCAGCTTTTCCATGACCTCGCGGAAAACCCGCACTGATTCGGCGGTCGTTTCCACCGGGGTTTCACTCACAATCCCGCCAACAGGCAGCGGAACAAACGCGGCAAGCGTCCCGTCACGCGCGGCGGCGAGGCCCCCCTGCCGGGCGATGACCGTGTTGGCCGCCAGTGCCATGTCCGCTTCGGACGTTCCCAGAACCAAAAGATTGTGGTGATCGTGGGCAAGACTCGCAGCAAGAGCCCCCTTTCCTGTCAGCATCCCCTCGCCAAACCCAAAACGCACGGGAGCCTCGTGTCCGTACCGTTCGATCACGGCGATAAGGCAGAGCCCCGCTTCATGCCACCTGAGCATCCCGTCCCGCACCGGACAAACCCGGCGGCCCCGGCGGGTAAAGGTTGAGTCCGGCTCTATCCCCATCGTTACGCATCCGATCTCGCCGCCCTGAAACCCCGAGGGCAGGGACGGGACAAAGTTTTCCCGCACGAGGGGCTTGCGTCTGACGCTGGTATAAAAGCGAGGGGGAAACACCCCGGTATTCCCGGAAAAAGCCCCTTTTTCGACCCGCTTCCCCCGCTTATACACCGAGGCGATGTCAAACACGGCAAGGTCGCTGAGCAGGATAAAATCCGCAATTCTCCCCGGCGCAATAGCCCCCCGGTCGTGGAGCATCATACGGCGGCTGGGCGTGTACGTAGCGCAGTACACCGCGTCTTCGGGCCGCATCCCCAGCCGTACCGCCTCCCGTACCAAGAGGTTAAGGTGGCCTTTCACGAGGTCATCGGGCATCACGTCGTCGGTAACCAGCCCGATATGTTCATAGAGGGCGTTCTCGATGATGGCGCGGACATTTTCCGCCGTGAGCGATTTCCGCTGAATCTCGATGAACATTCCCTTGTCTATTTTTTCCAGCATTGAGGCCGGTGTCTGGTGGGTATGATCCGCCCACACCCCGGCGGCGATAAAAGCCGAAAGCGCGGAACCAGTTATCTTAGGACAATGCCCTTCGATAATGGCAGGAATAGCAGGAGAACCGGGCCGCGCCTTCTTGAACGCCGCAATGATACTCCCCGTTACGCCGTCTTTCAAACCCTCTGCGTTCATCACTTCGCCCAGACAGAGCACCCTGGGATCCTCCGCCAGCGCGGCAATCTCTTCCGGGCCGATAACGCCTCCGGTCGTTTCAAGCGACGGATCGGTCGAAGGCACGGACGAGGGCAGCCCGTAAAAAATGTCC
>JAIRNN010000074.1 GCA_031257995.1 Spirochaetaceae bacterium
GTCGGGCTTGATGTAGAATGTGAGCCACGCGTCCTCAATCTTAAGGCCGCGCATCTCGAAACCGTAGCGTTCTTTCGTCTCGCGGAGTACGCGGTAAAAAAGCGTCTTCACTTCCGGCAACTGGAACAAAGGCTCGCCAATATTGATCGCCGTCCGCACCTCGTACCATACATGCTCGGCCAATTCACGTTTAGATCGCATATAGTATGCCTCCGTACTATATATATGCGGTTGCCAGCCGTAGTGCTTTAATCCGGCACGAAAAAAGAGCGAAAAAAGCGTGTTTTTGGAACAGGCTCCATTATCAATTCTCCGGAGGGGCGAGAGCGAGGAGAAGACGGGGCCTGTTGTATTTATCTGCGGCAGAGCATTTTTTGGGCCCCACACCGTGTCGCAGAAATGCCAAAACATGCCTAGCACAACCCTATGGTTGTGCCTGTTTCACGCACGGCATTGGGTGTCCCCCTTCTTATATTTTGGAGAAGTGCCAGAAAAGGGAGTAGCGCAAGGTGGACAATATGCTTGTTTTGTGGTATCCTGTGGAGGTGAGGAAGATTGCGAAACTCCTTCTTTATTTTAGTCTCACGTTTACGATCTTGTTCCTGTTGTCGGCGGGACTGGGGGTTCTCCATGTCTGGATGGACGCGGTGTCATCCGTGCCGGCCCGTTCTTTTGTGATGTTTGCGGATTGTATTCCGGCTGTCGAGTGGGCGCTTCCTTTCACGCTCTATATGACAACGCTTATGGCGATGAGTTATGCGTGCCGGACGAGGATTTCAACGCTGGGCGCGTTCGTAGTGCTGTTTATCTTCGCGTTCGGGTTTACTTATGTGGTTTCGCTGGGAATAAACAACGCGAAAGGGATGGACGTGCCGCCCATGAGTATTGGATGCGGGACATTGGGAAAACCGGGGCTTACCTTGAGTGGGCGCGGGATGACGGTCGTGGTGTTGGACGATCCGGCAAATGGGATGGGAGAACGAGTTGTATCATTCGGCGACCGGCCTTTGCTCTACCAGTCTAATCCGGTGATGCCGGATGGAAGCCCGATCCCGCTTCCTTCCGCGCCGTTCACGCTCAAGAACATTGCGCTGTTCGATAGTTTGTTGATCGACTTTTCGCTTGCGGCGAAAGAGTTGTCCGCCCGTTTCGTGGACGGGTTTATGTCCTATGCGGCCTACTCAGGCGCGGTTATCTTTATCCTCTTGTCGCTGGTAGCAGTTCTCGATATTGGGGTGTGGCCGCTTGCCAACATTTTTATCGGCGCGGTACTGTTCCGCCTCGTGCTTTCATTTGAAGTATTCATCTGCCAAGGGGACACGCTCGAATACCTAGCCAATTTTTTGAGCAGGTGGATTCCCGCCTATCTTGTCGTGCCGTGTGTTATCGGCGCAATGGGCGTACTGATTGCCGTTTACTCAGGGTTGGTCTTTGCCGCCGGGAACGGCAGAAGCGGCGAACGGAGGGAACGGCATCATGGCTAGAGCGTGGGCTCGTCTCACCCCCTTGCGTAAATCGCTCATCTACCTCTTTCTTGCCGTTGCCGTGATCATGTTTTTCCGCTTGATTGTCCCTGGCGGCGATCTCCCGCTGAAGCCGTTCGTTGCCAAGTGGCGGTTATTACGCGGTGTACTCACCGTGGTGGACTGGTTTCCCGCGCTGATACTCTCCGCCTTTGTCGTACCGTTTGCTTACCGGATAAAGGAAGATGGGGATAAGGTTTTTATTCCCGGCAATATTGCTTCGCTCACCGCCTCTTTGATCTGCGCCGTTGTGGCGAGCTGTGTATACGGGCTCCTGCTCTTCTTTGTTGCGCCCCTTACCTCGGACGCGCTTGACAACATGCAAGCGCAGACGGTTCTGTACAACAAGTCGCGGGCGGCGATGCGGACGCTGTTGTTCAAAGGCGGCGTACTTGCTCCGGGGGCTTTAACCGACACCGAGCTTTCTCAGACAAGGCAGTTTCTCGCCGTCTGCGAATATGTCTGGCCGGAAAAAAACGACGTTGCCGCCGAACGGGAGGAGATATACGCCGAGATAGAACAGCGGAAACTCAAAACAAACGGGAACGGTGGGACGACAGAAAACCCCTCCCTTCGCTCCTTTACCGGACAACGGCAGCCGGTCAACGCGGCCGAGGCGTTCCGTTTTGCGGCTACGGCAATGGAAGAAAAGCGGTACTATGACGCGCATTGGCTTGCAGGTCTCGCGGGACGGCTGGCCCCCATAGGCAGCGTCGAACAAAACGCGGCGGGACGGCTTGCGGCTCAAGCTTGGGCGGTGCTTGAACGTTTTGAACCCTCCGCCGATGACATTCGCGCCCACGACAACTACCGGCGCAAGCGCGAGGGTTACGAGGCGATGACCGCCCAAGACTGGATACGCGCCTACTACATCTTTCTTGAACTCAAGCTATTGACCTCGAATGATCCCGACCTCGAACATTTTATCGCAAAGTGCGAGGAAGGGATCCGGACTATCGCGTTTTTTACTGATGAAGTGGTCATGACCAGTCCGCTGCTCAAGACGGACGCGGTATTCTCCGTCCCCCGCGTCGAATCGGGCGGACGCCTCGTCTTTCGCGTCGGCAGCATCTCGGTGTTTGGCGATATGGCCTATGTTCTCAACATTGAGATACTCGGCTTCGACGCGCTCCGCCGTCCGGTTTACTCTGTCACCGCGCCCTACGCCAAAATCGTGCCGATTACTATCGGAGATCGCGCCAAATCGGTCATTTCTATGCGCGCCCTCGACCGCGAGGACAAGAGTCTCCGCTGGGAACCGGTCTGGGAAAACGGGCGTGACGGAAATGCGCCCCAAGGCGGCATCGAAAATGGCGGCGGCCGAATAGGCGGCGCGGAACTGGTCATCGACATGGCCTACGAGGACCTCCTCATCGCGAGCGAAGCCGGGATCGGCGGCACCGAAATCGGCGATACCAACTATCGTTTCGCGAGCCTCCACGCCGCCGGAGAACGCCTTCCAGATTACGGCTTTATCCCGGAAATCTTTTCCATTCTCGAAATCCGCTCCATTGCCGAGCCCCTTATGCTGTTGCCCTTCTCCGTCCTCGCGATCATCTTAGGCTGGCGTTACCGCGTCCGCGCCCGCCGCGCCCGCTATGTCTTGTTTCCGATGCTCGTCGTACTCCCCGTCGTATTCAACACTCTCGTCCACCTATTCCGCCACCTCAGCAATTCTTTCGCGGCGTGGGCGGTACTCTCTTTCAGTCTGCCCGTTGCCATCGCGCTCACCATCGGCATCACGGCGGCGTTGTTTATCATCGCCGTCGTCGTGCTGGCCTATCAGAAAGACCACTGAGGTTGTTTCAAAGTCCCTTGAAAAGATAAATATAGTAATTCTGCTTTACAATACCGAGAACATCTGCTATACTATGATGTATGGCATACGATACGAAATTCAGAAAGCGTGTAATTGAATATAAAGACGCTGGGCATACATTTAAGGA
>JAIRNN010000089.1 GCA_031257995.1 Spirochaetaceae bacterium
GTAATTTTAAGATGCTTATAGACCATGTCGAGAGACTAGCTCATCTGGATAGAGCGTCAGCCTCCGGAGCTGAAGGTGGTGGGTTCGAGTCCCGCGTCTCTCAACGACTTAATTCCTTACCGGATAAGGAATTAACGAAAAGTTGTAAATATCTGTTTTTCTGAAAGTATGGTACCGTGCATTTATCGTGCACTTATGGAATAGGCATATTCCAACACAAGGAGCCATGCTATGAAAACTTCCGGCCCGTTTCACATTTACAAACGTCAGGATACCAAAAAATATCACCTTACCCTTTATCCGGCCTCCGGCCTTCCGCCGGAAGTATGCCGAAACTGGCAGCGTAAAGGCTTTTCCCGCCTTCCCCTGGAATTAGCCGTCTTTCGGGAACCCAGGACAAAGGCCGCCGCCGATGCGGGCGCCCTGGCGCTTATCGAGTACCTGAAAAATCAGATAAAACAGCCGGAGGAGGTTCGCCAAATCCCCCGGGCGGATGCGGGCCCGCGGGATGAAATTACCGTTGGAGCTTGGCTGGAACTGACCGGGAAAAAGGCCCTATTCTCCGGGAATATTTCCATTTTTTGCCTTCTTCACTGTAGACTACCTTCCCATCCGCTCTTAGGACTTCCATTGTTCGGCCCTTCCCGCTCCGTTTATTCTCCCTCGATACGGGCCCCCTTCACGGTACTATGGCTTCTGCTGACTTCATGTAGCGGAGTTTCACCGTCAAGTTACTCCCCATGTGGGCGTACATAAGATCGAACACCGGCTGTTCTCGTTTATCCGCAAAAACCGACAGGGGATATCGCTTGTCAGTGAAGTTGATGCTTGAGTTTTTAGTTGCGGCGGGGAGCAGATCTGCCCCCTATCGGTGATGAGAACCGGCAGATGCTTCTTACGGTAAGCCCGGCAACCATCGATCGGCGGTTGGGGGGAGGGTCAAGGTGAAATTGCGACTGAAAGGGAAAAGGCTGACCAAGCAGGGACCCCTTTTGAAACACCAGATACCGTCAGGGTCTATTACCACGACAAATGCCTATTCCGGCTGGACCGAGGAACGCTCCCTGCACCACCACATCCACCGCCGGGTCAAGAAGGAACCACCCAGGTCAAAGACGATTCACCCTTTCCTCTTTTAAGCATCGACAGCGATACATGGAGAGGAGTTCATCAATCCGCAACGGGTCAGTAGGTGCAGAGCATACTTGCGATTATACCCGGTGGCCTGGACAAACTCGTCCAGGATTTTTGATTTGGTTTTTTTGTCCGACTGCCGGTAGCGTGGAGCCTGCTGTCCGGTCAATGCCTGTTTTTGTTGCAAAGTTAACCCCATATGACCCTCCGATCCCTCCATCGGCACGGTCTGTTTGTGTTGGAATTTTATTTTGAGGCATGACTTTTTTGGGGTTAGATTAATTTTGAGGCAACGCGAACGCTTGACTATGGACACATAATCCAATAGTATTTACTCTTATGGTAAATGAATGGAATCACAATATCGCTCGGTTAAAAAAAGGTTTATTCGCCGCTCTCAAGACGCGGGACAGCGGGTGTACTTTTACAGCGCGAAATGATGGGACAACGACCGGTAACAAACAGTGCCTGTTTTGGAGTGAAAAATGCACCCTTTGCTGACGGTTCGTTTTCGGAAAGACGCATACATCACCATAGAAAACACTCCCAACTCGGGCCGGTTTTACATCATCACGGAGGGGGAAGCGCAGGTATTCAAAAACTACGGGTTTGTCCGGTACCGTAAAAACAGCATCCTGGGTCCGGGGGATTCGTTTGCGTCGGTGGCCTGTTTGTCCAGACACAGGGAGATCGAGACGGTCAAGGCAAAAACCGATTTGAAAGTGGTCGTTGTCGATCGTTCTCAGTTTGCGGAACTGGCGCAGACCAATACGAAAATCGCCATGAAGATCATCATGCAGTTTGTTTCAAATATCAAGATGCTCAACGCGACGCTTTCCAATATTTCGTTGTTAGGCAGCGGGAAGCATGAAATCAGCTACGACGACCCCGCCCCCCGCCTTTACCGTGTCGGAGAATTTTATCAGTCCAAGAGCATGTTTAACCAAGCGTATTACGCTTATCTCCGTTGTACGCAAAACTATGTGGATTCTCCTTTCTCCGTTACGGCGAAAGAGGAAATGGAGAAAATCAAATCCCATGTAACCCAAGAAAAGTTTGATTATCCCAAAGAAGAGTTTAAGCGGATATACCCAAAAAACGCTATGCTTTTTGCGGAAAGCGAGCTTGGCAAGGTGCTGTTTTTTATCGTCAAGGGTAAGGTGAAAGTAACCCGCATTGAGGACGACAGGGAAATCACGCTTTCCATCGTGAACGCCGGGGATATTTGCGGCATGCTCTCGATGTTTGAGGGGCAGCCGCACACGACAAACGCGATGTCGCTTGAAGAATGCGAGACGCTTGCTGTAGGACCGATGGGATTTGAAACGGTAACGAAAACCCAGCCCCAGTTTCTTTTTAAGATAAGTTCGATACTGGCCGAGCAAATATGGTTTCTGCACAAACAGATCGTAAACCGCAGTCTGTTTGATCCGCTTGTCCGGCTTTACGATATACTCGCAGTCATGCTCGAAAAGGAAGGCGCTCCCGCCGGAGAGTCTTACGAGTTTCATTTTGGGTTGTCTGACCTCGTGGAGATGGCCGGTTATACCCTGCAGAGTTGTGACGAGACGGTCAAAAGATTGTTGTCTGAAGACATGGTCAAATTGGCCGAGGACGGGAAAATTCATGTCGTCAGTTCCCTTGAACTCGTCCGCAAGAATGAGGCCAACTGGAAACAGCCGGTGTTTTTCCCCTCAACCAAGAAGCCGCCGATTAGCCCCGCAGGGGCTTCCCTTGGGGGCGGCATGAAGGGAATGGGCGGCGGTTTTCCTACGGGAAAAGAAGGCCCCGGTCTGCGGGATCAGTAAATCCGCACTCGCGGATCAGCAGACCCACGAAGCGTGAATCTACAGAATCAGAGGTCTGGGGGCAACAAGGCCCCGCTGCGGGGAGATAGCAAATAAAACCACGGAGGGCGCGGAGTTTCACGGAGAACAGAATAATCAACATCGGATTTGCGACTATAAACTCCGTGGTTATGTTCTTTATTGGGGACTACAGTCTGTAAGTGCTGGGTCCGTAGTCTTACGCCACCCCCACTCTTTATCAAGCGAGCCTGTTTCAAAACTCGTTTGTATTGGGGGTGTTTCTGTCTATTGACAAAGCGGATAAAATTAACCGCTAAGGCGCAGAAGGTTTTTACCAGCAGACGCGCCTTTTATCGCCAATCCGTCTGTTTTGTCGGCCTTCACAGAAGGCCGTCTTCAAGACTAATTGTGAAGCCAATAGGCTATCAAACCAGCACGCCTCTATCATCGTTATCTGCGTCCCCATTTATGGGGCCATCTGTTTCATCCGCGCCGCCATATATATCTGTGGTTAGCCGTGATTGAGCGGTATTTAGCGTGATTTATACGGGACGACTACCTCAATTTCGCCAAAAACGTAGGGGGCCAATTCGTAGGGGTTCCAGTGAAAACCGACACCTTCCCCGCTCAAGAAAAAGTTTTCCGTCAACACGAGCTCGTCGCTGAAAAAACCGGCGGCGGTTAAACCCTCGTCTCGGGCAAGTTCAAATCTTTTTCTCAATGACTCCACGACAGCCTCATGCAAAGCTTCCCGCTCGTCCGCGCCGAAAATATCCCCAAGTGTCACAAACCGCGCGAGGTCCCGGTCAAACACCCAGTATTCCGTGCCGTACGAGCCGTGAGCGCCGCCGGCATAATAATCCACCGTCCGCTTAACGATCACGTAATGACCGTAATCAGCCGCCGTAATGGACTCGTTATAGTGGCGGGAAAGCATCTCGACCCGCGTATCGGGAAACCGGACAAGCAGATCGGCTATATTCGCCAACAACTCAGGCTGGGCAATAGCCGGAACAGGAACGGAACGGCACGACAAAAACAACGCCCCGCTTACGATACATAGCAATGTTGTCAATTTACACAAAACAATCCTCCTAACAAACCGACTGCCTCCACATTAGGTTACCATTTTGGAACATCTAAGGATACTGTAATATAGCGGGAATAACAATAGGCCGCTAGCCCTGCTGGGTCAACGCGCTGTCGAACGCGGATGCCGAAGCGGAAAAGTTGACGCGCCTCACGTAGCGCAGGCTTTCGGACGCGCCCGTTTCCCGGTCCATGCCGGAATCTTCCCACTCGACGGAAAGAGGGCCTGTGTACGAGGCCGCGTTCAGTTCGCGGATGATGCCGT
>JAIRNN010000149.1 GCA_031257995.1 Spirochaetaceae bacterium
TCTAAAGCGATACGCAACTGCGTTTGATCATCAAACGGTCGATTATAGCAACAATGGTCTAAATATATCTTCATATTTCCACGCTCCTACCGCTTGCCTCAACCCCCTACCGCCTACTCCTACAACTTCCGCGCTTATCTCAACTGCACCAGCCGGTCTGCTTGAGCTTTGCTGATGACCGTATACCTGGTTTGTTGTAGAGAATCCCGCACAATTTTTTGTCTAAGATCATGATTTAGGGCAGAAAATGCGGATTTACAACTCTCCTCAACATATGTGTATTTAATATCGCCAAAATTTATATTTGTATCCCTATAAACCACATTCATGTCTTTGAGCGCATTGTATGTGGCTTGGCTAGGGTTAGTGTAGAAATTAACCAAAATATTTTTGGCTTCACTCAAGGCCGCACCGCTTAAAACCACCGCCGGGATCAGCGCGGCCCGGGCGCGGACGGCTTGAATACCGGTTTCATCGAAGTCGGACTTGTATTGACCGTTTCGCATTTCAGACGATAATGCTTCCAGCGTATTGCCTTTAATAGTCCTTATTTTTTCATTTGTATATACTCCTCTATAACTTAAAGTATACTGTCCGGTTTTCGGGTCGCGTGTCAATACTGAAATGTGGTCTCTTACTGGATTTGTCTTAGAATTTTCCAACAAAAAACTTATCTTATTGAACTCCTCGTCGACGGCCGTGGAGATCAGGCCGCCGATGTTCTGCCGGTAAAACGTCTCTACCTCCGCGCGGGTTACCTTGTTCTTGTCGCCGGCCGTTTTTAACCAGCCTTCATATTTGGCAACCACATCGGACTTGCCCAGAAAGCGGTTTACCGTTATCTCTATGAACATCGCCCCGCAAAACCACATATCCGCCTTGCTGGATTTGTCCACGCTAAAGCCGCTTGGGTCATAGCCTTTTTCCAGACCGGTTTTATAATCGGCGATCGCGCTCAGGTATGCGCCCTTTGCGCCATAGGCATCGCCGCGTGCTATATAACCAACCGCGAAAGTGGGGTTGCGGTTTATGACCGTGTCAAAATCGGCGATAGCCGCGTCATAATGCTTTGTCTGAATATACGCGAAACCCCTAAACCAATAGGCGTCAAGATTGGTACTGCCCCGCGTAATGGCCTCGCTATACGCCGTTATCGCGCCGGCATAGTCGCCGCTGTTATAGTATTCACCGGCTTTCATAAACCGCTCTTCGCCCGCGGCCCAAGCGATGTTTATCCCAAACCGCTTCTCAATATCCGTGCGGACCTCCGGCTTCAGTCCGGCGCATCCGAAAAAAGCCCCCGTGCCAACGCTCTTAACGCTGGCCGGTATCGTGACGGATGTCAGGCCGGAGCAGCCCCAAAAAGCCTCATCGCCGATGCTGGTAACGCTGTTCGGTATCGTAACGGAGGCAAGGCTCGTGCAACCTTCAAAAGCCTCATCGCCGATGCTGGTAACGCTGTTCGGTATCGTGACGGTTTTCAGGCTGGAATAGTTAAAAGCCCCCGCACCAATGGTAACAACACTGTTCGGTATCGTAACGGAGGTCAGGCTGGACTCGCCAAAAGCATCCACACCAATGGTAACAACACTGTTCGGTATCGTAACGGAGGTCAGGCTGGAGCAGCCCCAAAAAGCGTCGTCGCCAATCCCCACCACGGCTTTTCCCCCGATAGCCGCGGGAATAGCGACCGCGCCGCCCTTCCCCTTGTACGCGGTAATCACCACGCCGTTCCCCTGCGCCGCAGTCTCGAAGTCGGCTGCCGAGGCAGCTCCCGTCTGCGCGTAGAGCGCCGCGCCCCACACCGTCAATACCACCAATACAAACATACTCTTTTTCATAATGAACTCCTTGTAGATAATAATAGATGATAATAGCATATTGCGTTCCAAGTTACCAGTCCCAGGAAAGACCCCCCCTCCCCGCCTCCGGCGGAATTGAAAAGGGATAAGGGATAATTGAAAAGGGAAAATGTTTGAAGACGGCGCGTTTTCCTTTTCAATTCCCTTGTGATAAAGCCTGTCGAAGAGGGGGCGGGCCCCCGGCGGCGGAATTGAAAAGGGGGCATGGAGAATGGAGAATGTTTGAAGACTGCGCGTTTTCCTTTTCAATTCCCTTGTGATAAAGCCTGTCGAAGAGGGGGCGGGGCCCCCTGCGGGGGAATGGAAAATTGAAAATGGATAATGGAAAATGACAGGAAGGAAACGCGCCGGCCGGTAGCGTGCCTCACAACCGTGGGGTTGCGCGCCCCGCCCCGGCTTGATTCTGGGCGGGGTTTTGAAACAGCCTCTGGGGAGAAGGGGAATAAACAGGGGGACGTTTTGTGGTTATGAAAAATTCCTGTTACGCGGTTTGATACATTTTTGCGCAAAAACCGTAAAAATCTTGAAAATTTCTCT
This sequence comes from Spirochaetaceae bacterium, assembly GCA_031257995.1. Taxonomy (GTDB): domain Bacteria; phylum Spirochaetota; class Spirochaetia; order Treponematales; family Breznakiellaceae; genus JAIRNN01. Next base: position 2,400 of record JAIRNN010000149.1, read on the forward strand.
TGACTAAACTTTTTTTTAGGGTTATACTTAACTATAGTTTAATTTGACCTGCGGGAATGGCGGCATCCGGTTCGCGGCATGGAGATTGCTGGGTGTCGGGGGCGGGCTTCCCCTGCCTTTTTATACAAAATAAAAGAGGCTAGAGGCTGGTCCAAAGGTTTGCGTTTGGAGCGGTTTCAAATATAAAATTGAGGTTTGCGAGGAGGCAGCCATGAGTGAAATTATGTATCCGATTCCATTTGCCGGGTTGGTTGAATGGATCCAGGCGGAACACCGGAAGACGAAGTCGGTTTTCGGGGTGCGGGAGGAAAAGTTTTACCGGAATGCGGCGGACAACAGGATGACGCTTTTTGGGCAGCGAATCGCGTCGCCGGTGGGGCCGGCGGCGGGGCCGAATTCGCAGTTGACGCAGAACATTGTCGCCGCGTATCTGGGCGGGAGCCGCTTCATCGAGTTGAAGACGGTGCAGACGATGGACGGCGAGGACTTGCGGAAGTGTGTGGCCCGGCCCTGCATCTATATGACGGATGAGGGTTACAATGTCGAATGGTCAACCGAGTTGACGGTGCGGCAGGCGTTTGACGAGTATGTGAAGGCGTGGTTTCTGCTCCATGTGTTCGGGAAGGAGTTCGGGCTTTCGGAAAGTTGCGATTTCATCTTCAATGTGTCGGTGGGCTACAGTCTTGAGGGGATCCAGTCGCCCAAGATTGACAACTACCTCGAAGGGATGAAGGACGCTTCGAAGACGGCGGTCTGGAAGGAGTGTTACGGCTATCTTGCCGCGCACATCGGGGATTTTACGCGCTTCACGAAGGCCGACCTTGACAAGATCAGCCCCGCCGTTGCCACGAGCGCGACGCTTTCGACGTTGCATGGTTGTCCGCGTGAGGAGATCGAGAAGATCGCGTATTATCTGCTCACCGAGAAGGGGTTTCACACGTATATCAAGTGTAACCCGACGCTGCTGGGTTACGAGGCGGCGCGGCAGATTCTCGATTCGATGGGGTTCACCTATGTTTCGTTTGACGATCACCACTTCAAAGAGGACTTGCAGTTTGGCGACGCGGTGGAGATGTTGAAGCGGCTCATGAAGACGGCAAAAGAACGGAGCCTGGGGTTCGGGGTGAAGATTACCAACACGTTCCCGGTGGAGATCAGGCGGCAGGAGCTGCCGGGCGAGGAGATGTATATGTCGGGGCGCTCGATTTTCCCGCTTTCGCTGAATGTGGCGAAGAACATCTCGGCCGCGCTTGGCGGGGAGTTGCCGATTTCCTATTCGGGCGGCGCGGACTTTTTCAACCTTGCTTCTCTCATCGAGACGGGCATCCGGCCCATCACGTTTGCCTCGACGATTCTCAAGCCGGGCGGTTATGAGCGCGTGAAGCAGCTTGCCGAGATTGCCGAAAAGACGCTTGATCCCAAACAGGCCGCGATTGACGTGGGGAAACTCAGCGCGTTGGCCGAGAGCCTTCCGCAGAATAAGCGTTACCGGAAGGAGTACCGCCAGGCGGGGAGCCGGAAGACGGCGTCTGAGCTGCCGCTCTTTGACTGCGCGAAGTCGCCCTGTTCGGACGGCGGCTGTCCGATTAACCAGCAGATTCCGGCTTACCTCGAAAAGACGGCGGCGGGCGATTATGCGGGGGCGTTCAAGATCATTGCCGCCGACAATGCCGCGCCCTCTATCACGGGGACGCTCTGTCCGCATACCTGCCAGCTCAAATGTACCCGCGTTGACTATGACGACTCGCTTGCCATAAGACGGGCGAAACTGCTTGCCGCCGAGAACGCGCAAAGCGCCTATACCGCTTCGTTGAAAGCGGCAGCCCTCAAAACGGACAAGTCTGTGGGGGTTGTGGGCGCGGGGCCTGCGGGTATTGCCGCCGCTCTCTATCTCCGCCGCGCCGGGGTGCCCGTGACGGTCTACGAAAAGCGGGACGCGCCCTTTGGCGTGGTGCGCCATGTCATTCCGGCGTTCCGCATCGGGCTTCCCGCGATTGAACGCGACTACGAGATGGCCGTGAAGTCAGGCGTTGCCTTCTCGTTCAACACCGAGGTGCAGTCTTTGGCCCCGCTCAAGGCGAAACACGCCTTTGTGGTGGCGGCGACCGGCGCGTGGAAGGCGGGCGAGGCTCCGGTTGCCCCGACTCCGGCAAACGAGGGAAAGAGTCTTGACGCGATCAGCTTCCTGGCCGATTCCAAGCGGACGAACCTCGCGCTCGATCTGGGAAAACACGTCATCGTGGTCGGCGGCGGCGATGTGGCGATGGACTGCGCCCGCGCCGCGAAGCGGAACAAGGGCGTTGAGAAGGTGACGGTCGTCTACCGGCGCACGGTAAACGAGATGCCCGCCCAAGCCGAGGAGCGCGAGCTTGCCCTCGCGGACGGCATCGAACTTGTCGAGTTGTGCGCGCCAAAGACGCTTTCGGGCGGACGGCTGACCTGCGAAGTGATGCGACTGGGCGCGATTGACGCATCGGGGCGGCGCGGGGTGTCCGGTACCGGCGCGACACGCGAGTTTGTCTGCGACACGCTCATCGGGGCGACGGGCGCGAAGGTTGACGGAGCGTTCTTCACGGATAACGGCCTCGCGCTGGACGCGAAGGGGCTGCCCACGGTGAGCGAGACGCTTGAAAGTCAGGATGGCGTATATGTCGCCGGGGACTGCAAGGCGGGCCCCGCCACAGTGGTGAAGGCGATGGCGGACGGCAAGACGGTCGCCCTCGCCATTCTCGCTAAGCTCGGTCTCGAAGCGGGGTTTGCGCCGATTCTGCCTGAAAACACGGACACGGAGACGCTCTACGCGAAGAAGGGCGTTATCGCGGGCGAACAGGACGGGAACACGGACGGCTCCCGCTGCCTCTCCTGCTCCAGCCTCTGCGAAGTGTGCGTGGATGTGTGCCCGAACCGCGCCAACGCCGTCATCGAGGCGGCGGGTTTTGCCCAGCGTCATCAGGTTGTCCACATCGACCGCTCATGCAACGAGTGCGGCAACTGCGCGACCTTCTGTCCGCACGCGGGCCGTCCCTACAAGGACAAATTCACCGTGTTCAGCACGGAAGCGGCTTTCAAGGACAGCGAAAACCCCGGCTTCGCGGCAAACGGCGGCGCCGTGCGGCTCAAGGACGGCTCGGTCGTCTCGGAAAAGGACGCGCCGGCGGACGTACGCGGCGTGATCGCGGTTATTCGGAAAGACTATGCGTATCTCACGGTTTAAGGGAAAATAATCAACAAATAATCAGCAAATGATCGCAAAACAAGGGACGGGCGGACTTGCCGGTGGGCGGGCCCGCCTGTTTGTGTTTAGATTACTGAATAACCCCCCGAACAGGCGGTTCCGTTCGTGCGGTTCGCCGGCTTCATGCTTCATCTCGTTTAACCACTTCCCCCTCTTGGAATACCCGCGCAGCAGGTATTTGAAATGAAAAATGGCAGGACATCCCCGCCATTATCCTGAGCTTATTTCCCCTGCCCGTTGCTCATTGACGGCGCCGGTGTACCTGCCGGTGAGCGTATGACCGTTACGGTAGCGCGTCCAGCCCGGCGGGATGGTCAGCGTCGCGCCCGTGGAGATGGTGAA
>JAIRNN010000152.1 GCA_031257995.1 Spirochaetaceae bacterium
CCAGCCGGTTCCCGTAACGCTTCGCAGCCCGCCGTATCCGCCTTCCGCGACAGCGGCGCCGGTATCTTCCGGCCTTTCTCATCCGTTGTCAGCCCGTGCCGCCCAGTCTTGCCGCCCCCCAGAATACACGCTTCCATTGTCCGCTTCGCCGGATCAATTCCCGCGCGCCTTTTTGCCATTTTCTTCTCCTCCCTCTAGAATAACAAAGTCTTTGCCCGGGGCAAGCCAAGATCCTGTCCGGGGCAGCGGCGCCGAAACGCCGCTCCTCAGTTTTTTCTTCGGCCGCCGTTGTGATTGGTATCTGCGGCGGGGGCTGCCGGGGGCGTTACGTCAGCTTTATCGAAGTAATATCTTTGAAAAACCCGGCGCTTTGACGGAATATACGGGCACCCCTGCCGTCTTTTTGCCCCGCCGTCAGCAACTGATACCCATTCGGCGCGGCGGAGGATGTTTGGAGATGAAATACGCCGTCAGAGTAGTCAATTATCACGAGGTCGGCGATAAGACTGCCGTTTTTTCCATAAATGTTTACGCTGTCTGGATAGATAACGATCCGGTCGAACTCGTAAGCCTGCTTTGAACTCGAGCGGTTCCGTATTATCGTCTCCGAGAGAATAAGCGGTGTCGGCCCGACAGCCTCCGCCTCGGCAAGGCTCCTCCCTGCCCGGCCGTCCTCAATCTCCCCGGCATACAACAACTGGGGGACCTCCGGCAACACCGCGCAAAGCTCGCCGTTGATGGTATCCATCCCCTCAAAAGACATTTTCAGCGGAAAAGGCTGTACCGACATCTTGGTATGCCGGCCGATTTCTATCTGTAATACTGCCGGTAAAACCGTTTTGAAACAGATCTCCATGTCCGGCGCAAGAGAGATTTTTTGCGGCAAAAAGGCTACGAGCGGGTTCTCAGGCAACAAAGGCTTAAAACAAACAATTTCGCCCGTGCCGATAACGTCACAGCGTATGTCCTTGGACGGCGGACAAGAAAACCGGACGTCCCAATGCGCCCCGTCCCGAAAAATACGCGCACGAGCCTCCCCAATATTCCAATCGAATTGTTCTTTGTCGTTTACGTTGAAAAGTTGCCACATAACCGTCCTCTCAATACGGGAACCGCCGTTCACAAACTGCAAAAACTGCAAAACTCCTCTTGCATAGTATCCATAAACATACTTTATTACAAGCGGGCGCACATAGAGAGCGGGCTGAAGTGGAGGGGGAGACTTCCCCCACCTAAGATACACCGATGTTATTTCCATGCCTAAAGCAGTATAGAAGAAGTAACAAAACTTTCGCTTGCAACTTTAGCCAACTACGGGTATACTATCCGCGGGGGTTTCTATGCCAACGATGGAGTTTCACATCAACCGCGCGGTGCGGGATGAATACGGTCTTGAGAAGGCGCTTTTTTCGCTGACGGGGAATGTGATACTCATCGACCTGAAGCGGACGCGCGAGTTTGCCGCCCGATGTAATGAACGGGTTGGCAGAGAGAACGGGCCGGAAAAACCGGTGAATGCGGGCGGTTTGGCCGCGATGGGGCTTATCGACGAGATTCTCCATTATATGACGGCGCAATACCGGAAGCAGGTAAAAAGGGACGTGTTTGGCGAGGCGCTGTCCCGTATCGCGGCGAAACTGGGGAAAGACAAAGGCGCGCGGCTCCTCGAAATGTTTTCACATATTTTTCCGCCGCAGCAGGTTTACGCGGGGGAGGTTTCGGTGCAAAGCTATCTCGCCGCGAAGATTGACGGAGAAAACGCCTCGGTTATGACGCTCGAAGAGATCATGCTCCTTGCGCTGGCGAACCTCAACCCCGCGTTTAGGCCCTTTCGGTTCCTGTTTGACGATGCCGCTCTTGCCAAAAAAACGGTCTACAATCCGGCTTTGGACGAACTCCGCGCCCATCTTGCCGCGCTTCCGGCTTTCGGGGCTGACGAGCTTAACCTCTGGGATTTGCTTCGCGCCCCGGCCCTCGCGTCGGACACACTGGAGGGCCAGTTACGTTACATCATGGAACACTGGGGGGCGTATCTTGCGCCGTTTAAGGCGCGGCTCCTCACGACGCTTGACGTTATAAAAGAAGAAAACAAGCCCAACTGGGGCGGCGCGCCGGGGCCTTCGGAGGTCTACGAGTACGGTCATCTCGATGAGGAATACGAGCGGTTCTCCGCCGACCAGGACTGGATGCCCAACTGTGTGCTTCTGGCGAAGAGTACGCTGGTCTGGCTCTCCCAGTTGTCCAAGCAGTATGGCCGCGAGATCAAGACGCTCGACCAGATCCCTGACGAGGAGCTTGATATGCTGGCGCGGCGCGGGTTTACCGGGCTCTGGCTCATCGGGCTTTGGGAACGGAGCGCGGCTTCGCGGACGATTAAGCAGTGGAAGGGCAACCCCGAAGCGGCCGCCTCCGCCTACAGTCTTTACGACTACGACATCGCGGGAGAACTGGGCGGCTGGGAGGCGCTGGCGAACCTGCGGGAGCGTTGTTTCCGGCGCGGTATCCGGCTGGGATCGGACATGGTGCCGAATCACACCGGCATCGACAGCAGGTGGATCATGGAACACCCCGACCGCTTTCTCCAACTCGACTATCCGCCCTTTCCGCAGTACAAGTACGAATCGGGCAATCTCTCGAACAACCCCGCTATCGTCGTGCAGATCGAGGATCATTACTACAACAACACGGATTGCGCGGTGGTCTTTCATCATTACGACAGGCGGTCGGGCCGCCACCGCTACATTTATCATGGCAACGACGGCACTTCGATGCCGTGGAACGACACGGCCCAGATCGACTTCCTCAACCCCGAAGCGCGGGAGGCCGTGATCAGTACCATCATCGGGGTGTGCCGCCAGTTTCCCATCGTCCGGTTTGACGCGGCGATGACGCTGGCCAAGCGGCACATTCAGCGGCTCTGGTATCCTGAGCCGGGGCGCGGCGGGGACATCGCAAGCCGGGCGGAACACGCCCTCACCCACGAGGAGTTTACGCGGCGTATCCCAAACGAGTTTTGGCGGGAAGTGGTTGACCGTTGCGCCGCCGAAGCGCCGTACACCCTCCTCCTTGCCGAGGCGTTCTGGATGATGGAGGGCTATTTTGTCCGCACCCTCGGTATGCATCGCGTCTACAACAGCGCGTTTATGAATATGTTAAAAAAAGAGGAGAACGATAAATACCGGCAGACGATCAAGAACACGTTGGCCTTCGACAGCGAGGTGCTGAAACGCTTTGTGAACTTCATGAACAACCCCGACGAGGAGACCGCTGTCGCGCAGTTTGGCAAGGGTGATAAATATTTCGGCGTCTGTACGCTCCTCGTAACGATGCCGGGCCTCCCGATGTTCGGCCACGGGCAGATAGAGGGCTTTGAAGAGAAGTACGGCATGGAGTACCGCCGGGCGTACCGCGACGAGGAGCCGGATGCGGGCTTTGTCGAGCGGCACGAGCGGGAGATTTTTCCGCTTATGAAGAAGCGTCATCTTTTTTCGGGGGCAACGGACTTTTTTCTCTATGACTTTTACAATGCGGAGGGCGGTGTCAACGAAAACGTGTTCGCCTACACCAACCGGTGCGGCGATGAACGCGCTTTGGCCCTTTTCAACAACAGTTACGAGAGCGCGGCGGGCTGGATCAACGCGAGTCCGGTCGCCGTTCCGCAGAAAGACGGGACAACGCGGCAGGACAAACTCGCCGAGGCCCTTTCGCTGCGCTACGACAAGCGGTATTTCACGCTGCTTCGCCAGACACGCGGCAATCTCTGGTTTGTGCGGAACAGCAAGGACCTGCACGAGCGCGGCCTCTTCGTGATGTTGCGCGGCTACGAGGCGCAGGTGTATCTTGACGTTCACGAAGTCCTTGATGACGAACACGGCTGCTGGGCGGGGCTGTGCCGCGAACTTGACGGCCGGGGAACGCCTAATCCCGAAGAGGCGATGGAAGATCTGGCGTTTGGCCCGCTCTACGCCGCGTTCAACGCCGTGTTTGACCCGGTTGACACGGGGGATGACGCGCTTGCGGAAACCGTGCGGCTTTTTATCGAAGCGGCGCGGCAGTATGTGCCGGAAAAAAGCGTAAAGCCGGGAAAAAACGCGGCGGGGGAGAAAGCCGCAACGGAGAAGGCCGCGAAGAAAATTGCCGCGCTGATAAAAGATGCGGGAACGCTCACGGAGACAAGCGGGGTAAAAACGGTGAAAGGGTCGAAGCCCAAAACGCCGTCCGCTAGCAATACGCCCATTGAGGACGCGCCCGCTGATGAGACCGTGTTATTTACGCGCGTCTACCTCGTTTTGACGGCAATCCGCGCCGCAGTCCGCGCCGCAACCCGCCCCGCGCGCGGGAAGAAGGCCGCTGGGGAGAACGCCGTCGGCGTTTGCGCCGCATCCTTAGCGCGGGAATGGCATCTGGCGCGGAAAATCCGCGAGCTTGCCGTGTCGCGGGGCATCGACCGGGACACGGCGGATCACGCCGCAAAAACCGCAATCGCCGTGCTGGCCCGCTCCACTCAGGAGAAGGCATTCTCCGCCGCAGACATCGTTGCCGGCTGTTTCGAAAAAGAGGATGCCCGCGAGCTTTTGGGGGTCAATGTCTTTGACAACGTTGTCTGGTACCACAAGGAACGGTTTGAACTGACGCTCCAGTATGCGGCACTCTACGCATCCGCCGAAAAAAACGCGGACGGAGAGGCCGTTGCGCGGATCGCGCGGGACATCGCGGCAGCGGACAAGAAGGCGGGCTATCGGCTCGAAACGCTGGCCGCGCTTTTGCTTCAGATAACACACTAATATTGTCTTGGGGCGAGTGCTGTTGTCGTGCCGGCAGGCAGGGGGTTGCGGTTAGGGGACAGCCCCGTTGCATCGGCTGATGCGGCCTCGTTGCATCGGGCGATGCGGCCCCTATGTGCTGTCCGACACACAGGCTGTGTGCTGGCTAGGATAACGGCGTTATCCTAGCCAGGGTAGCGCCTCTGCCTTAGCCGGGACAGACCCCGCTGGGGCACCCAATGCCGCGCACGAAACGGGCACAACGGTTGTTGACACAACTTAGGTTGTGCTTGGCGCGTTTTGGCATTTCGGCCGCACGGTGTGGGCCCCAAAAAATGCCGCGCTACAGATAAATGTGGCAGGGCCCCGGTAGCCCCCCGCCGGGGGACAGGCCCCTCGTTACGGCTAGAACAGCCTCGTTGTTACGGGCGGGGTCTTAGGGGCGGAGCCCCTAGGAGAGGGGGTAGCGGAAGACCATGCGGAGGGCGGCTCAAACCCTACAAACCATTAAATGGTCTGTAGGGTTTGAGCTTGGCCCGGAGCGGGGTCTGTAGCGAGGGGGAGGCTTCCCCCCCTTATGTTTTCTTAAGGAGAAGCGCGCTATTTACTTTTTATTTTTTGGCTGTCCCAAGGAGAGTTATGAAGATTGCGATGAATACACCGTTGGTGGAGATTGACGGGGACGAGATGACGCGGGTGCTGTGGGTGGCGGTGAAAGAGACGCTGCTGGAGCCGTTTGTCGAGTTGAAGACGGAATGCTACGATCTTTCGGTGACGGAGCGGGACAAGACCGGGGATCGCGTACTCCTTGAGATCAAGAAGCGTTATCCCTTCGAGATGCGCGGGCTCAGGCGATTCTGCGCTATGGGGTGGGGGTGAAGTGCGCGACGATTACGACGACAGAGGCGCGGCTGAAAGAATACGGCCTTGCGCGGCTCACGTTTTATATCAAGCCCGACGACGGCCTCAAACTGCCGAAGATAATGCAGCTGCTGAAACAAACGTTTTCCTTACGTTTCAACATAATCGCGGGGCGGAAGGGGCACGTTTGGGGAGAGCGGTATGAGTCGGAGATCTTTGACGGGGAGCCGCCTGAGTATGCGGAAGAGGCAGACTGGGCGGCGATAGACAAGTCGGCAAACACGCCGGTAGCGGGGGCTGTGGCCTACATCTTGAAGTGGGAAAGCCTTAGGTCGCCCGGGATGACGATAACGACCCGGTTTTCGGCCCAAAAACGCAGCCAAACCCGCGTCTCCGCCCGCTTAATCGCCCCGGATCACGGCCCAAAAGGAGGTACAGCCAGCCTCAACGCTTCCGGCCCAAGATGGCCGCGAGAGAAGTCTGCCCAACACCGCAACATGGGGTTTTGAAACAGCCTCATCTACTCCCCACTGCCCCTGCGCAGGGGGCTTTAACTGAAATTCGGCGAGTATTCCAGCCTTAACCTTGACCTACAGAATAACCACGAGGGACCGCCCCCCCACTCGAACAGGCGTATCGTGCTTTGATTTTTGAGATTATTCCAGAAATAGTAACCCGCTTTCACACGAACAATACTCGCCTTTTGCTTTGGGAGTATTGATTTTACCTGTGTTTTTGCCCGAATTCAAGCGGAGAATGAAGGCTGCCCAGTGCCGTTCGGGTCTGTTTATGCTGTTTGGACTGGCCCCCGACAGGTGGACAACAGGATAAGCCGCTTTTTTCAAAGCTCCACTTGCCGACGCCGGACAGTCAAGTGCTGAATGGCGGCGCATCCGGTTGCAGTATGCCTCAATGTAATAAAATACCGAAGCCCGTACCACCGTCGCAGACTGCCTGCCGTCCAGGGTTTCCAGTTCCCGTTTCAGCGTCTTGAAAAAACTTTCCGCGCGTGTTGTTCCGGCAGTTCCCCTTTCGGCTCATGCTCTGCCTTACCTGAGAGTGCTGCCCCGCAAGGTTTCCCGAAACCAATACTGGGTAATGTTCTAAAATTATTAGATCAAACACGCTCTTCCCGAAAACCAGACATTTATTGTCAAAGCGACAACGATTTTATGCGTCTGTTCTGTTTTGGAAAAGCGGGCTTCCTTTCCTCACTAACCGCGC
>JAIRNN010000248.1 GCA_031257995.1 Spirochaetaceae bacterium
TTGTTGCAAAGTTAACCCCATATGACCCTCCGATCCCTCCATCGGCAAGGTCTGTTTGGGTTGGAATTTTATTTTGAGGCATGACTTTTTTGGGGTTAGATTAATTTTGAGGCAACGCGGGGTATTGACACTTTTTTGCATATTCGGTATACTTGATCTATTATGAAGCATTACACAAAAGGGGCGGGGTGAAGGTAATGCTTCACGGGCCCCTTTTTTTCTTGGAACGGGGGGTACGCGCGCTGCGCGAATGGAAAATTGAAAAGGGAAAATAGTTGAGGCTTGGAGGCGGTACGGTTTTCTCCTGTCATTTTCCATTCTCCCTTTTTAATTCCCGCAGGGGGTGAAGGTGGTCTATACGGAGAGGGCAGAAGATCCGCTGTATGATGAGGTGCTTCCCGTTGTGGAGGGTTGCGGGCTCTCGCTGGTTGAGTTCACGGTTGCGCGGCATAAGGGGTCGGTGCGAGTGCGGATCGTGGTATTTAAGGTGGGAGGTATCGGGGTGGCCGATTGTTCTCTGGTTCACCGGGCGGTACAGGGACGGCTGGAGCTTGCGTTTACCGGCTGTGACGTTTATATTGAGGTGTCGTCGACGGGGATTGACCGGACGGTGAAGGATGCGAGCGAGTTTCGTCACTACATCGGGGTGCCGGTGCGCTGTTATCTCCGTGAAGTGTCCGACTGGGTGGGCGGCATGGTTGAAAGTGCCGATCACGAGCGTCTGGTGCTGGCCGGTGAGGATGGGCGGCGGGAACTGGAATACCGGCGGATTGCGAAGGCGAAGCTGGATATGTGAGTGTAACGCTGATTAACTTTGACGTTGCCGCCGGGAGCTTTCCCCTTTCAGGGAATTGATAATTGAAAATGGATAATGGTTGAGGCTTGGAGGTCTCGCGTTTCATTCCTGTCATTATCCACTTTCCATTTTCAATTCTCCATAGGGATGGGGTCTTAGGGGCGGAGCCCGGGACTGCGTCCTTTGGAGGGGGTAGCGGAAGACGGCTCGAAACCGCCTAAGCGTGGCGCGGTTTTGAGTCGGCTGTAGCGAGGGAGAGACGGGGCCTGTTGCATTTATCTGTGGTGGAGGAGTATTTTCTGGGCCCCACACCGTGTTGCGGAAATGCCAAAACGCGCCTAGCACAACTATGGTTGTGCCCGTTTCGCACGTGGGCATTGGGTGTCCCCCTCATAAGTACTATTTTCGGGAAAAAGCGTTATAATGGGGACAACGGTCACGGAGGTACGTTGGTCCCTTGCGATAACGATGATAACGAAAGAGAGGAGCGAATATGGCTTTGGATTTACATGAAGAAATACAGCAACTCATGCAGGAAAAGGGTATGTCCGAAGAGTTGGTGGCCCGGACTATAGAGAATCTCTTGGTTTCGGCCTATAAACGCAAGTTTGGGCACAGCGAGAATGTCCTTGTGCGGTTTTCTGATGATAAGCGAGAAGTGTCCCTGCTCGCGAAGAAGGTCATCGTGGACGAGTTGCTGGACGACTCGAAGGAAATTGCTATTGCCGAGGCGCACAAGCTCGCGCCGGATGCCGAGTTGGGCGACGAGATGCTTATCGAGCTTGACCCGCGCAAGGACTTTGCCCGTTCGGCGGTGGTGACGGCCAAGCATGCGGCGCGGCAGTATATGCGGGAGATTACGAAGGACAGTCTCTATGCGGAGTATAAGGAGAAAGAGGGCGAAATTATCACCGGATACTACCAGCGTGAGCGGAACAACAACATCTATGTCGATATTGGGAAGATCGAGGGGGTCTTGCCCAAGCGGTTTCAGTCGCCGCGCGAGATTTACCATGTGAATGACCGGGTCAAGGCGTTGGTGCTGAAAGTTGAAAAGACGGCGACGGGGTTGCAGGTGGTGCTTTCGCGGACGCATACCGATTTTGTGCGGGCGATTTTCGAAACGGAAGTGCCTGAGATTTACGACAAGGTTGTCGAGATTCACAAGATTGTCCGTGAGCCCGGTTATCGGACAAAATTGGCGGTCTTCTCATCCCGCGAGGATATTGATCCAGTGGGGGCGTGTGTGGGTATGAAAGGGGCGCGTATCCAGGCGGTGATCCGCGAACTGGAGGGCGAAAAGATTGATGTGCTCAAGTTTGAGACCGACCCCGTTAAGTTTGTGAAGAACGCGCTCTCCCCCGCCGAGGTGCGCGACGTGATTATTCTTGACGAGGCCAAGAAGCAGGCGCTCGCGGTGGTGAACGATTCCCAGTTGTCGCTGGCGATCGGCAAGCAGGGGCTCAACGTGCGGCTCGCAAACCGGCTTTGCGACTGGAATATCGATGTGAAGACGGCGAAGCAGTTTGAAGATATGGATATTTCTTCCGAGTCGAGGAAGGCGGTTTCGCGTCTCTTTGGCGATGCCGATGATTATGAAGACGAGATTTACGAGATACGGGAACTGCCCAGCGTGGATATGGCGGTTGCGGACGCGCTGGCTGCGGCGGGGCTCGATTATATAGAAGATTTTATCAACGCTGAGGAAGAACGGCTCGCCGGTATCGAGGGCGTTACCCCGGAATCGCTTACCGCGTTGCGAAAACTCATTGAGGAATATGTCGAGGTCGTCGAGGAAGGCGGGATCGAAGATGTCGATGCAAACGTCGGCCATCTGTCCGCCGGGGAAGCAGAAGCCGAAGTGGAAGAATACGAGTGCCCGGAATGTGGGGCAAAGATTACGCTTGATATGACCGTGTGCCCGGGTTGCGGTGTCGGGCTGTCGTTCGAGTACGAATAAGGAATATATGGCGGAAGAAAAAGCAATACCAAAAGTCGAACTCATTAAACGTCCCAAGCAAGAGGGGGCCCCGGTGAACATATCCGTTCCCGCCGAGGCGGGAGAAGGGGTCGAGAAACGCAAGATTGTCAGGAAGAAGGCGCCTTCCTCCGACGGCAAGCATGCTCATGCCGGAGGCCAGGGAAAGCCTCAGCCCAAGGTGACGGTAAAGGTGAAGGTAACTGCCCATCCGAACAAGGACAAAGGGGCAAACGTTACCGAGAAAAAGTCTGAACCAAAAGAGGCTCCCGTAGAGATGGAGGTGAAACCGGTCGAAACTGTCGATACCGGCCAAGCCACGGCGGTACCGCCTCCCGGCACGGAACCACCGGCTTCCAACACGCCGCCTCTCAATACATCGACCGAGGGAGCAGACCGGCAACCGGAAAAGCCCATTCCCGTACGCCCGACGGGTGTTACCAGTATGCCGATGGCGGCGCGGCCCAAGGTTGCGGCGGGACGGGTCGGCGGTAAGTTTGTCGGGCCGAAGCCTCCTGTCGAAAACCGTTCAGGGGTTATCGGACGAAGTATCTCCAACTACGAGCGAGCGCCGGGTACGGCTCCAGGAAGCGCAGCGGGCAACGGACGCAGCGATGGCGCGAGGCACGGCTGGCAGAGCGGACAAAGCGGCTCGTTCAGGCAGGTCGGCCCATTCAGGCAGGGGGGACAACGGCCCTTCGGTCAGGGCGGCAACGGACAAGGCGGACAGCGGTATTTCGGACAGGGAGGGCAACGGCCCTTCGGTCAGGGCGGGAGGCCGGGCGGGAGGCCCGGAATGGCTGCGTCCGTTCCGCCGGCAGAAGCCGCGAAAGGTACCGTTAAGAAGTCATTCAAGGCAAAGAAAACCATCTTCAAGAAGAAAGAACAGGAGATGGAAGAGAAACTGCTCCAGTCGAAGAAAAAGATTAGTCATCTGGCAAATCCGATTCCCAAGTCCATTGATATTATGGAGGTGATCTCGGTGTCCGAGCTTGCGCGGAAACTCAATCTCAAGGCAAGCGACCTCATCGCCAAACTGATGCGTATGGGTATGATGGTAACGATCAACCAGCAGATTGATTCGGACACGGCGACTTTGCTCGCCGCCGAATTCGGCGCGGAAGTGAACATCGTAAGCCTCTACGAGGAGACCCTCATCGACACGGGCACGGACGAGGAAAGCGACCGGACGCTAAGACCGCCGGTGGTTACGGTGATGGGCCATGTCGATCACGGCAAGACCAAACTGCTTGACGCGATCCGCAGTACAAACGTAACCGAGGGCGAGGCGGGCGGAATCACCCAGCATATCGGCGCGTACACCGTGAAGGCCGGGAACAGTTTCATCACGTTCCTCGACACGCCGGGCCACGAAGCGTTTACCCGTATGCGCGCGCGCGGCGCCCAGGTGACGGACATCGTTGTTCTTGTCGTAGCGGCGGATGACGGCGTTATGCCCCAGACCGTCGAGGCGATCAACCACGCGCGGGAAGCGGAGGTCCCGATCATCGTCGCGCTGAACAAGATCGACAAACCGGAGGCAAACCCCGACCGCGTGAAGAGTCAACTCTCCGACATCGGCCTCGCCCCGGAAGAATGGGGCGGACAAACCATGTTCGTACCGATCTCCGCAAAGAAAAAGGAAGGCATCGAGGATCTCATGGAGACGATCCTCCTTCAGGCGGAGATACTCGATCTTAAAGCGGCCTTCGACCATGCCGCAGAGGGCAAGATTATCGAGAGCCGCATCGATCAGGGCCGGGGTATCGTCGCCACCGTGCTTGTCCAGCGCGGTACGTTGAAAATCGGCGATTCGTTTGTCGCCGGTATCTGGCCCGGCAAGGTTCGCGCCTTGTTTGACGATAAAGGCGGCCGCGTGGACGAGGCAAGTCCGTCGATGCCGGTGGAAGTGCTGGGTTTCGAGGGTATCCCCAATGCCGGAGATCCGTTGCAAGTCGTGTCCGACGAAAAAGAAGCGCGCGGTTATGCGGTAAAGCGGCAGGAACTCAAGCGTGTCGAGGATGCGAAAAACGTGAAAAAGATCACGCTGGACAACCTCTACGACACGATCAACGAGGGCGAAATCCAGGAACTGAAGGTCATCATCAAGGGCGACGTGCAGGGCTCGGTGGAAGCGATCCGTTCAAGCCTCGAAGAGTTATCCACGAAAGAAGTGCGCCTCTCGGTCATTCAGGCCCTGCCCGGCGCGATCAACGAGGGAGACGTTGACCTCGCCGCCGCGTCAAACGCTATCGTCATCGGCTTCAACGTCCGTCCTACGCCCAAGGCCAAAGCCCTTGCCGCCGAGGAAAAGGTGGACATCCGTAAACACAACGTCATCTATCGCGTCGTCGAAGAGATGAAGCAGGCGATGGAGGGCCTTCTCAAACCGGACATCAAGGAAGAAGTCATCGGCACGGTGGAAGTGCGCGAAGTGTTCAAGATCAGCAGGGGCGGCACCATTGCGGGCTGTTTCGTGCTGTCCGGCCTCGTGAAACGCGCCGCGTCCGTCAACGTCCTTCGCGACAACGTTGTCATCCACTCAGGCAAAATCGCCTCGTTGCGCCGCTTCAAAGACGATGTGAAAGAAGTCGCCGCCGGTTTTGAATGCGGTATCGCCCTCGAAGGCTTCGAGGACATCCAGACGGGTGACCAGTTCGAGGTATTCGAGATCATCGAGGTTGCGCGAAAGCTGAGTTGAGGGAACAAGTGCGGCAAGGTACCCAATGCCGCCCTCCGGCAACGGCCCACCGACACGATGGTTTTGTTTTCCACATGGTTGTGCCCGTTTCGCGTGCGGCATTGGGTGTCCCCCATTTAGTCCTATCATTTTCCATTATCTCTTTCCCATTTCCCGCAGGGGGAGGCCGGGCCCGAGTAAAGCCCCTGCGGGGCCTATCGCCTCCACGGCAGGTGGCTCTCCCGCCTCGACACGCTAACACAGTAAATGGTACTATGAGGCTATGACTGAGAAAAATGCGGGGGTGCTGTGGGCGGGGCGGCTGGAGGAAAAGCCGGAGAGGTCAGCGTTTTCGTTCCAGAGCTCGATCGGGTTTGACAAGCGGATGGCGCTTGAGGATGTCCGGGGGAGCCGGGCGCATGCGGCGATGCTGGGAAAGCAGGGGGTGATCGCGGCGGAAGACGCGGCGGCCTTGGACGAGGCGCTTGGAAAGATCGCGCAAGGGCTTCAGACGGGGGAGGTTACCGTTGACGAGGGGGCGGAGGATGTTCATTCGTTTGTCGAGGGACTGCTCACCGAGGCGCTGGGCGATGCGGGGCGGTCGGTACATGCGGGACGGAGCCGGAACGATCAGGTGGCCACGGACTTCCGGCTTTACTGCAAGCGGGTAGGGGATGCGGTTCGCGCCGCGCTGAAAGATACTATTAACGTGCTGCTCGACCGCGCCGGGGAACACGCCGAGACCTTGATGGCGGGGTTTACCCATTTGCAGCGCGCCCAGCCGGTAACGCTGGGGCATCAGCTTACCGCATGGGCGGCGGCGTTGAGCCGTGATGCGGGGCGTTTTTCAGACGCGCTTGCCCGGATGGACGAATGTCCGCTGGGTTCCGGGGCGCTGGCGGGGACGACACTGCCCCTCGACCGGGAGGCGGTGGCGCGGGATCTGGGATTTGCGCGGCCCGCGTTGAACGCGATGGATGCCGTCGCCGACCGGGATTTCGCGCTGGAGCTTGCCGCCGCCTGCGCCGTTACGCAGACCCACCTTTCCCGGTTTTGCGAGGATGTGTGTCTCTGGGCCAGCGAGGAGTGGGCTTTTGTCGATTTAGGCGAGAAGTGGAGTACCGGCTCGTCGATTATGCCGCAAAAGAAAAACCCCGATTTTGCCGAACTTGTCCGGGGAAAGACGGGCCGCGTGAACGGGAACCTGATTGCGTTGCTTACCGTGATGAAGGGCCTCCCCTACGCCTACAACAAGGATTTGCAAGAGGACAAAGAGGCGCTTTTTGACAGTCTCGATACGGTTTTGGCAAACCTGCGCGTCTTTTCCGGCTTTATGGGAAATGCGGTGTTCAACAAGGTAAAAATGGAGGCGTCCTGCGCGGGCGGTTTTCTGGAAGCGACCGATGTGGCGGAGTACTTGGTGAAGAAGGGGATGCCTTTCCGCAAGGCGCATGAGTGCGCCGCGCATATCGTGCGGGACTGTATCGATAAAGGCTTGAAGCGGATCGGCGAGGCGGGACTTGCGGACTTGCAAAAACACAGCCCGCTGATTGAGGCGGACATCTTCGCCAAAATCACCCCGCGAGCCTGTGTGGAGGCGCGCAACCTTCCGGGCGGCCCCGCTCCGGATGAGGTGCGCCGTCAGATCGCCGTGTTGCGGGATGCGGCGCGGGATATATGATGGAAAGACGAATGGAAACGATAGACGAGAGCGGTTTCCTTATGCGGTCCAAGAATGGGGAACAGCGGGAACGGCTTCTCCAGCTTGTCCGCGACATAAGGCGGCTTTCAGTCTTTGCCAACATCAAGCGGCATCCGGTGATCCGGGCCTTGCTCTCCGATAGCGGGGCGGCGTTTGTTGAGGCCCTTGTCAATGCGGGCGGTTGTTTCGCGGGCCTGCTGGCCGGGCTTGCGCTCTACGATGACAACCCGTTTACCCGCGCCGTTGCGGGAACACGCGATAACGCGGATGTGCCGGAGGCGCTTGCCGCGCTGGCGAAAGACGAGTTGTCGGCGCTCTCCCGAATCGCCTGCCTTGATTTCTCGCTGTTTGCCCGAACGGGGGAAATGCCGGAGGCGGCGCGGTTCCTTTTCAGAAGCCCCGGTGGAAGCGGCCCCAATGCGGTCTTTCCTCCCGGCGAGGACTGGGGCAAACGGATTGACGATTATACGGCCTTTCTGCGGAAAAATGGTTGCGGCGTTTTTGCGAAACACCACGCCTTCGTGTGGGATGGCGCGGCGTTTCGGGCGGCGGCCCACCCCGATCCGGTTACGCTTTCCGATCTCACGCTGTTTGAGGATCAGCGG
The DNA here is from genome assembly GCA_031257995.1 of Spirochaetaceae bacterium. Classification (GTDB taxonomy): domain Bacteria; phylum Spirochaetota; class Spirochaetia; order Treponematales; family Breznakiellaceae; genus JAIRNN01. The sequence goes on from JAIRNN010000248.1 coordinate 7,762, forward strand.
CAGGTGGTTGTCTCGAACACGAAACGGTTCCTCGAAGGCCGGGCGGCGAATAACATTCTCCTTTACGGCGACCGGGGAACGGGGAAGTCGGCGACCGTGAAGGCGGTTGCCAACACGTTTGCGAAAAACGGGCTGCGGATTGTCGAGGTGTCGAAGGCGCATCTTGCGTCTCTCCCTGAAATCACCGCGCGGCTGCAAAACCAGCCGTTGAAATGTATCCTCTTCATCGACGATCTCTCGTTTGAGGCGCAGGGCGACTCGTTCACCCACCTGAAAGGGCTGCTGGAAGGCGGTGTGGAAGCCCGCCCGTCCAATATTGTGGTCTACGCGACCAGCAACCGGCGGCACTTGGTCAAGGAAAAGTTTGCCGACCGTCCGGCGGGGGGCGGCATCGCAACCGGCTCGGAAGCGGATGTCCGCGCGTTCGACACCATGCAGGAACAACTGTCCCTGTCCGACCGCTTCGGCGTTACCGTGGTGTTCACCGCGCCTGACCAAGACTCTTTCTTGAAAATCGCCCGGTTCATCGCGGAAGAACGCGGCCTCCTCAGTCCCTTGACCGCATCCGATGCCGAGTTGCAAACCTTCCGCGACAACGCCCTGCGCTGGGAACGCTGGTTCAACGGCCGCTCGCCCCGCACCGCCCGGCAGTTCGTAGACTGGCTGGAAGGCGGCGAAGAATTCCCCTGGGGCCCCACAGGGGCTTTCCTTGGGAGCGGCGTAACAGAATAAGCGGCGCGTTCCCCCTACGGGGGAATTGATAATTGAAAATGATGGAGGACACCCAACGCCTCGCGCGAAACAGGCCCTATGATTTTAGCGTTGCATTTTCATTTTGGAATTGGAATTGCTGTTATTTCTTATCTGCCTCTTGACATTTTTTGTTCAATCGTTACAATGATTTCCATGCTCTTGATAAGGACAGAAAAAACAGCACGCCATTCACGGATCACTCATAACCCCCGCGCTTTATAATATTTCGCGGAAATCGTGTCAAGCCCCCGGCAAAAAACGGCATATTTTCACAGACTTTTCCTTTCGTTCATATATCCCAACATAAACTACTCACTTTTGCGTCATTGACGGTTCTTTCTGTTCCATTCGCAGCTATGTCTTTCCTGTTGGTAACTTCTTCTTTTCCGTCAGCAACTCTTTTTGCCTCATTGGTAATTATTTTGTTGGCGGTGGTTTTTGTCTGGCGGTTCATTACTGTTGGGTTAAGCTTCTCAAAGACGCATATAAGGGAAATAGGGTATGGCACATTTTAGTAACTGGCTTTCCGGAACGGAGCAGGGCAATCGGACATGGGACGGAACTGGGCGCGGATCTTCGGCATGAAGGGGGAGAGATGGGGTGTGTTCGCTATCGAAACGACGACGGTGGATATCTACTTGGGTTTTGAGATGGAGAAACGGGGGAATGCGACAGGAGCTGGAATTGAAAATTATCTATGCAAAAATCAATGTTTCGGAGGAGAGATATGATAAAGTCGTTTTATAATGAAGAGTATTTTAACTGGCAAAAATCAATAGGGAAATTTGGCGGCTGGGCGAATCAAACAAAATTTGTGGAATATATTACCGATGAAGATGTGGTTTTAGGCTTTGGTTGTGGCGGCGGGTTTTTATTGAAAAACTTACGCGGTAAAAAGAAAATAGAGGTTGAAATAAATCATTCCGCCGCAGAAACAGCCCGCCAGAACGGAATTGAGGTATACAATCAGGTCGATGATGTTTCTGATGATTCGGTTGATGTAATCATTTCAAACAACGCTTTGGAACACACACATTACCCCTTGGGTGAGTTAAGAAATTTATACAAAAAATTAAAAAAAGGAGGAATAATTGTTTTATAGTTCCATGTGAGAATATAAGTTATAAGTATAAACCCAATGATATAAATCAACATTTATATTCATGGAGTCTATGTGTATCGGAAATCTATTTACCTTGGCTGGTTTTAAGGTAATTGAGTCAGTCCCTTATATGCATAAATGGCCTCGCAATTATGTAAAAATTGCTAGGTTTGGCAGGAAAGTATTTGATTTAGTCTGTAGGGTATATGCTCGATATGAAAGGACATGGTTTCAGGTACGTATAGTGGCTGAAAAATAGATAGCGGGCAGAATAAACACGCAGAAATTTTTAGCGACCGCCAAGGACCGTAGGTCCCTGACACAAACGGAACAATGCAATTTTCAATTCTTCGTCTGTTTTCATAATTTCGGTTTATTCCAAGCCTAACTCGTATCTGGAATTCAGATAGGATCAAGACTGTCTGAACAAAAGTTCGTGTGGTTCGTCGTTAACTTTCTTCGTAACTATTCAGTCGTGGTAAAAAAGGGCAAATTTACCGGGATTCAGCCGCCATCCGCATGACGTATCACATAAAAATGCAACCGGAGCGGCCAATGGACATACCGGCAAGAAACAGGGTAATCTGCCCCGGAGAGGGGAACAAAACCATTACGCCCGTAAGCAGAGCCGAATTAGAGAAACTCGGAAAAGAACAGATCATGGATTTAATACGCGCGTTTTTTACTCTTGCTGCGGCATGAGAAAAACAGAACCGGGCGCTGCGGAAAGAAACGGGCGGGATAAGGGAACGCCTCAATCAAGACAGCCGTAACAGATCAAACCCCCCGTCAGGCGACGGGTATAAGAAACCGTTCCCGGGATCATTGAGAAAGAAAAGCGGGAAGAAGCCGGGAGGGCGGAAGGGACATGCCGGGCGCGGGTTACAACTGGGCGGGGGAATAAAAGAAACGATACGGCTGGATCCGGATGCCTGCCCCTGTTGCGGGAACAGCCTGTATGAGGCGGAAAGCCGGGGAGCAAAGACCCGATACGCGCGTGAAATACCGGAGGCGGAAACGGCGGCCTATGAAAACCGGGAGAAAGTATGTCCGTACGGCGGGACGGTGTGCCGGGGGAGTTTTCCGAATCGGTGAAGGGCGCCCGGCAATACGGAGCGCGGCTGAAGGCATATATCGCGATGCCGGCGGCCTGCGGGATGGCGTGGATCAGGCGGATAAAGACGTTATTGGGCGCGGTATTCGGGTTGAAGATAAGCGAAGGGGCGATAGCGCGGACGGCGGCGGAGCGCGGGGAACGGCTTTCCGGGCCGGCAAGGGCGATACGGGCGGCGGTTTTGGGGCGGAGGCGGTACCTTTTGACGAAACGGGGATGAGGAACCGGGGTGCTGTGGCGGCCGCGTCCGGCGCCGGCGAAGACGCCGGCGTCCTTGACGATACGCCGGAGACGGGGTAAGGAGGGGACGGACGCCGGAGGGATACTGAAAACATTTGGGGGACGGCGGTACATGACTGCGGGAAACCGTACCGGGTGTACGAGCGCGTACGCGCGTTATGCAACGCGCGTGTACTGAGGGAACGGACAGGGGTGACAGAGATGCCGCTTGAGATGAAGATGGCGGCGGCGCGGTATCGGGAGAAAGAGAAAGAAGCGTTGTCCGGATATCAGAGGGATACGTTTTCCGTAAAATATGAC
>JAIRNN010000283.1 GCA_031257995.1 Spirochaetaceae bacterium
GTCTTGTGATACGGAGTGTTATTACGAAGGAGTTTTTTATGAAGGAGTATCGTATGAAGAAAGCACGGTTCGGTATCGGCGCTCGCGGCGGCGCTGCGGGTATCGGGTTCGGGGCGGCGCTGTGCGCGGCCGTGGTGTTCGCGCTCGTTTTGACGGGCTGCGAGTTTCTGCAAGATTTCATCGGCATCGGGGGGACGGAACCGGAGGAGCCGGAAGACATCTCGGCGAAGCAGGCGCAGGCGGCGGCGTTTAGCAACGGTACGGAGGAATCGGGCAGCGTCATCGATTTGATAAGGGCGGCTGTGGACGAGTCCTCCCTCGTCATTCAGTTGCAGCCGGCAGCGAGTGAAGGAGCGGAAAAGGTGGTACTGGGTGTCGATGATCTCCCCCCAGGGGGGTTCGTTCTCCGGCATGCAGGCAATACGAGTCTCTACCCCTACACCAGCCCGCCCGAGGTGACCATCGACGGCGGGGGGATGACCGTAAACTTGACCGGATCGGCGCAAGGCTCCCTCATCACGGTGGGGGCGGGTGTTACCCTGACGCTGAAGAACATCACCTTTGCGGGCTTGGACACGGCGAAGGACGGCAGCAACGACACAGCCGATAACAACGCCCCGCTCATCAAGGTAGAGGCCTACGGGTATCTCATCCTTGAAGACAACGTGGTTATGCAGGACAACTCCAACAAAGGTGGCGCCGGCGGCCCCGGCGGCGGCGTGTTAGTGAGCGGTACGTGTACCATGAACGGCGGGACCATCAGCGGCAACACATACACATCGTCTGGCGGCGGCGGCGTGTTTCTGAGAGGCGGCACGTTCATCATGAACAAGGGGGCCGTCAGCGGCAATAGCGGCGCCAGCTGGGGCGGCGGCGAGGGCGTGTTTATGGAAACCAACAGCACGTTCAGTATGAAGGGCGGGACCATCAGCGGCAGCAGCGCATACGGCGGCGTGAGTGTGAACAGCGGAAGCACGTTTACTATGAGCGGCGGCGAGATACGCGACAATACCAGTACAAACGCCGCCAGACCCGGCGGCGTGTATGTGTCCGGCGGAAGCACGTTTACCATGAGCGGCGGCGAGATACGCGGCAATACCGCCACAGACTACAGTAGCGCCGGCGGCGTGTATGTGGACGGCGGAGGCACGTTTAAGATGAGCGGCGGCACGATACGCGGCAATACCGCCGCAGGCTACCGGAGCGCCGGCGGCGTGTATGTGATCGGCGCCTTCATTAAGGACGGCGGCGGTATTATTTACGGCGATACCGATGCTACCCCCAAGAACGACCTGGAGGAAAACAACAACACCGCGTCAGGGGAGGAAGGAGGCCATGCGGTCTACGTACACGGCGACAGCCCGGAAATCGACAGCACACTGCAAGAGCATGATGACTTCTCCATCCCCGCCCCGTAAGGGGATGCAGAGCGGATAAATCCTGCGGACAACACGGACAGGCGCGCATGGAACCGCCTGTCCTGTTAAGCCGCATACCAGTAAAGCCCCTGAGGGGGAGTGGGTAATGGAAAAGGGATAATGGCCGAACAGTGAACGATTGGCGTATGTGCGGGAAGAGATGAGCCACGAACGGCAACGGGCCTTTGACCCGCACAGCCACGAACGGGTTTGTTGGGTTTGTTCGTGAGGTTCGTGGTTAAGGCTGTGATTAAGGCGGGGGCGTTGCGGGGAAATGAATAATGGATAATTGAAAATGGTAAATGAGCGCGTTTTGACACAAACGCTCCTATTTCAAGAAAAAACCACAAAAAAGCGCTTTTTTTCGTCCAAAATTAAAGTAATACGGCTGGTAACCGCATATATAGAGTGCGGGTAAAAAAGTATGTCCGCCGTTGCCTTTTTTCTCAAGACAGCGTATTATTTCGATAGGCCCCGGCAGGGGCCTGAAGGAGAGGTTTATGGAAAGTACCAACGTGCAATTGCGGGAACCGCCCCGGGGCGTAACCTTCGAAGACGCATGGGCATCCATACAGGAGACAGCCCGGCAACTCAAGGAGACCGATCGGCAACTCAAGGAAATGGGCGCGGAGACTGATCGGCGGATAGCGGAGGCCGCCCGGCAGATAGCGGAGACATCCAAGGAGATAAAAAAGCTACAAGAGGAGACATCCAGGGAGGTCGAGAAGCTGTCAAAGAATGTTGGGGGGATCAACAATTCTCTTGGGAGATGGGCGGAGGAGATAATCTCCGCGAACCTCTGGGAAAAATTTAATGAGTTGGGGTACGCCTTCACCCGAGGCGTGAAGTACAAGTACCTGCGGGGAAGGCGGGCGATTTGCGAGGTGGACGCGCTGCTGGAGAACGGGGACTACGTGATGCCGGTGGAGATTAAGTCGGTGCTGTCGAAGCGCGATGTGAACGAGCATCTGAAACGGATAGGGAAGGTGCGGGAGGAACTGGACGGGATCGGGGATCACCGGAAACTGGTGGGGGCGGTAGCCGGGATGGTGGTGGAGGATGGGGTGCGGAGATACGCGCAGGACAAGGGGCTGTATGTGCTGGTACAGTCAGGAGAGTCGGTTAAGATAGCGGAGATGGAGGAGACCTTTCAGGCGCGGGAATGGTGAGGATAAACGCTCGGAAATTTTTGATGACCACGAACCGCACGAACGAAACCGCCTGTTCGCGGCGTTCGTGAGGTTCGTGATTAAAGCCGTTATTAAGGCGGGGCGCTGCGGGGGCATTCCCCCTTCGGGGAATGGATAATTGATAATTACCGTAATTTTCCATTATCCATTTTCAACTCCCCGAAGGGGAAAACCGCCGCTCTTTCACATCACAACGCGCCCAAGGAAGCCTCAACGCGCTGTGCTACCCATCCCCCGTAGGGGGAAGCCGCCGCCCTCTCACGCCACGACGCGCCCATGCGCCTCCACGGTAGGCGGCTGAAAGAAGTGGCCCATTCTGGCGATTCCGGCGCGGTCTCCGGCGCGGGACAATTCCGCGTTGCCGTGAAAGAGGATCGCCGTTGGAGTAGCGGTAACACCGAGCTTCCGTGCTTCAGCGAGACCCGCCTCCGTGTCCGCATAGACCGTTTCAACATTCGCGCCGAAATCCGCGACCAGTTTACCGGCCTCCGCCCTCGCGCCGGGGCATGACGGGCAACCCTGACGCACAAAGAGAAGAATACGGGAATTACTTTCCGCATCACGCGAAGCGGCCGATTCAGGCATATCCGCCTCGTGAAAGAGTCCTGCGGGCGTGATGTTTCCCTCCGTGGAAACACCGCGTCCGGCCGTTTTCGTGAAAGCCGTCTGACTTTCAGCCAAAACAGCCGGAATCCGCGTCAGCCGGGAACTCGCATCGTCCCCCGCATCCACATTCAACGGCAGTTGGCAACTTTCACAGAAACCGCTTTCAGAGGCGGCAGAATATTCCGCCGCCTCGTTTTCCGTAGAAGCCGGCGGCGCAAACATCTTCCGGTTGCCGAACTCCTCTCTCTTTCCGTTGTTCCAGTTCCGCACCGAACGGTAATACCCCACGATACGGCTGTAAACCTCCGCGCTTCGCCCCTCCGCATTGGCAAGAGCCTCGCGCGTCTCCCTCAAATCCTTTTCAATAACCTCAAGCATCTTCATACATACTCCTATAATACCGGTATCTCCGGTTTTTTCCACTGTTCATAACCGAAAGGCAATTCTCTTTAAGTCAGCCCATCGGCTCACGTTGTTACGCGATTTGCCGTATAACCTCTTCCTTTTCCTTTTCCAGAGCCTCGATCTTTTCACGCAATTCCTCTTCCTCGGCCGCCTTGCACTTGGGACAATGAAAGTGTTCCCCCGCCAGATAACCGTGTACCGGGCAGATCGAGAAGGTCGGCGAAATCGTGAAGTAGGGGATGCGGTAATTCGACGCGATGCTTTTCACGAGGTCGCGGCACGAACGCCAGTCCTCAATGGCCTCGCCCAAGAACATGTGAAAGACCGTCCCGCCGGTGTAGGCCCGTTGAAGATCCTCCTGCAAATCAAGCGCGTCAAACACATCCTCCGTCTGGTTCACCGGCAACTGGGATGAATTCGTATAGTAGGGCTCGTCGGCGCCGGACGAGATGATCGCCGGATACCGCTCCTTGTCGTGCTTCGCCAAACGATACGAGGTCGATTCCGCCGGAGTCGCCTCAAGGTTAAAGAGTTCGCCGGTTTCCTCCTGAAAGTCGGCAAGTTTCTCCCGCATGAAACGCAACACCCGCAACGCAAACATCTGGCCTTCTTTCGTCGCCGTTGTTATATGCTGACCTAAGAAGTTTTGCAAGGCCTCGTTCATGCCGACCAGCCCGATGGTGTTGAAGTGGTTGTCCAGCGTACTGAGATAACGGCGGGTATAAGGAAAGAGCCCGGACTTTAACAGGTTGTCCACCACCTTGCGCTTGATAACGAGACTGTCGCGGGCGATCTTCATCATATCGAAGAGCCGCCCAAAGAACTCATCCTCGTTTCGCGAAAGATAGCCGATACGCGGCAGGTTGATCGTAACGACGCCGATAGAACCAGTAAACTCGTCCGAGCCGAAAAGCCCGCCGCCGCGCTTACGAAGCTCTCGCTTGTCAAGCTGGAGACGGCAGCACATCGAGCGGACATCGCTCGGATTCAGGTCTGAATTGACAAAGTTCTGAAAGTAGGGCGTACCATACCGGGCGGTCATCTCAAAGAGCAGCTTCACGTTTTCGTGTTCCCAGTTAAAGTCCTTTGTGATGTTGTAGGTGGGAATCGGATACTGGAAACCCCGCCCGTTCGCGTCGCCTTCAAGCAAAAGCTCGATAAAGAGCCGGTTCACCCGGTCCATCTCCGCCTTGCAGTCGCCGTAGGTAAAGTCTGTTTCCTTGCCGCCGACGAGGGCCTTCCGGTCTTTCAAGTCCTCCGGCACCGTCCAGTCCAGCGTAACGTTGGTAAACGGCGCCTGGCTTCCCCAGCGGCTCGGCGTGTTGACCCCGAACACAAAACTCTGGAGGCACTGCTTGACCTCCTTGTCGGTCATCTTATCCGCCTTCACGAACGGCGCGATGTAGGTGTCGAAGGACGAAAACGCCTGAGCGCCCGCCCACTCGTTTTGCAGACAGCCCAAGAAGTTCACCGCCTGCTGCATCAGCGTGGAAAGATGTTTGGCCGGTTTCGACGTGATCTTGTCGGGAACGCCGCCTAAGCCCTCCTCTATCAACTGACGAAAACTCCAGCCCGCGCAGTAACCTGAAAACATCGACAAGTCGTGGATGTGAAAGTCCGCATTCCGGTGCGCCGCAGCGATTTCCGGCGTGTAGATGTTTTTTAGCCAATAGTTCGCCGTGATCGTCCCCGAATTGTGCAGGATAAGGCCGCCCAGCGAATAGTTGACGTTGGCATTCTCGTTGACCCGCCAATCGCTCTGCTTGAGGTAACCGTCCATCGTCGCGTCAATGTCGAGCAGCAACTTCTTCGCGTCGCGCATCGCCTCGTGCCGGGCGCGGTATAGTATGTACGCTTTCGCAACGGCGGCCTCCTTGCTTTCGACGAGCGCGTTCTCGACAATGTCCTGAATCTCCTCAATCGCCGGAATCGAGTTCGGATGACGGCCCGCCATCATCTCCTCTATATTCCGTTCAACCAGAACCGTAACCGTCTCGGCACGTTTTTCCAGAAACTCATGTTCCGCAGTTTTGTTTACCGCCGCAAACGCCTTGGCAACCGCCGCTTTAATCTTCGCCCGGTCGTAACGGGTAACCTCGCCGTTACGCTTTACAATACTCTTAATCACTTCTTTCCCCTCTTCTTAGATAATCTCTTAATCTCTTCGACAAACTCGTCCAAATTCTCAAAATGCCGGTATACCGACGCAAACCGGATATAGGCGACCCGGTCAAGCTCGAATAACTTGTCCAGCACCGCCTCACCGATGACCCGCGCCTTAATCTCTCGCGATTCTCCGGCAGCCATCACGGCGGCATCTTCAATCTCATTCACCAACCGCTCGACCGCTAGCGCCGCGACCGGCCGTTTTTCAAGCGAGCGTTCAACTCCCCGCTCAATCTTCGCCCGATCGAAAGGCTGCCGCCGCCCGTCGGCCTTGATCACCATCAGGGGCTTTTCCTCAATGCGCTCATAGCTGGTATAACGATACCCGCACGACGTACACTCCCGGCGGCGTCTCGTCGCGTCTCCCGCAGCCAGCGTCCGGGAGTCGGTAACCTTGTCCTCCATACTACCGCAATGCGGGCACCGCATGTCAATCTCCTGCTACATATCGTATCGTTTTTTGCAATTTTTTCTAGGATACTACAACCGGTAGTGTGTGTCAAGAGAAAGGGGCCTTTCGGCAGTAGTTATTTTTTGGTGAATTTTACGAAAGCCCGAAAATTTTTGCGACCGTTCCAGCCATCGTTCCAAGTTCTGTATCCACGATGCCCAAAACGCCGTCTTCCGCTATGGAGCCTGTCGCCGCCGAAGGCATCCGAAAGGATATCCCTTTTCCATCCAAAAAACGACTTTATCACGTTCGCGACAGAGACATCACGGTTAACCACGGCGAACTAACGTTCGTCGTAGATAAACTTTCTTCCATAAATACCTGCATACATCGGTGCCTGTCTGTGTTCATCTGCGGCTGGCGTGATTCTGCGCCCCTTGCATAAAAGCCGTTGCCGGTGTATCATGCCCTTATCGCCAAGATGGCTCAGTCGGTAGAGCGGCGCACTCGTAATGCGCAGGTCCGGGGTTCGATTCCCCGTCTTGGCTAAAACCCGCGCGAACACCGGTTTCTATGTGATGTATTCCCGGCATATTTCCTTACACAGCGCATACGGCGCCGCATAACACGCCGCGCTTTTCAGAATAACGGCTCGTCCGAGTTCTCCTCAACCGGGTTCTTCCGGGGCCTTCCCGGCGACCGTTTTGCTTCCCCGCCCGCCGCTTCCGTTGCCTGAACATTTACCACGGGAACACTCGCCGCAACGGTACCCTCATTCGCATTCACGGCAGGTTCCGGAACCTTCGCCGTCTTGCCCTGTGGAAGCCCTTTCGCCTTCTGTCGCCGTTCCGGAAACATGACTACGCGCAACTTGTCCTCAACTTCAGTGCGGACATCCTCGTGTTCCTCAAGATACGTCTTCGCCGATTCGCGGCCCTGCGCGATCTTCTCCGGGCCGTAAGAGAACCACGACCCCTTCTTGTCGATGATTTCGTACTTGATCGCCGCGTCAAGCAGGCTGGCAATCGGGGAAACGCCCTTCCCGAATATGATCTCAAGCTCGCACTTCCTGAACGGCGGCGCGACCTTGTTCTTCGCCACCTTCACGCGGGCGCGGTTCCCGATCACCTCGCCGTCCGTGCCTTCGATATTCTCCCCCTTGCGTACCTCGAGCCGTACCGACGAGTAGAACTTCAGCGCGTTGCCGCCCGTTGTCGTCTCCGGATTTCCGAACATCACGCCGATCTTCATACGAATCTGGTTGATAAACACGAGAATCGTCCGCGACTTGCCAATCGTTGCCGTGAGCTTCCGCAGCGCCTGGCTCATAAGGCGCGCCTGCAACCCCATGTGCGCGTCCCCCATCTCGCCCTCAATCTCCGCCTGAGGCGTAAGCGCCGCCACCGAGTCCACCACGATCACATCGACCGCCCCCGACCGGACAAGACTGTCCGCGATCTCGAGCGCCTGCTCGCCCGTATCCGGCTGGGAAACATAGAGCTCGTCCACATTCACCCCCAGATTCCGCGCGTAGGTCGGGTCCAGCGCGTGTTCCGCGTCGATAAACGCCGCAATTCCGCCCGCCCTCTGCGCCTCCGCAATCGCGTGCAGAGCCAGCGTCGTCTTCCCCGACGACTCAAGCCCGTAAATCTCGATGATTCGCCCCCTCGGATACCCGCCAATCCCCAGCGCCTCGTCCAGCAGAATAGACCCGGACGAAATCGTCTCAATACCCGCCGCGTTGATGTGGTCGCCGAGCTTAATCAGACTCCCCGCCCCAAACTGCTTTTCAATCTGCAGCCGGGCCGCCTCCAGCACCCGCGCCTTGTCCTCCGCCGATACCGGCGCCTCAAACCTCAACTTGTCACTGTCACCTTTCGCCATATACAACCCCCACCTATAATATGCGGTTACCGTCCAATATGCTTTAATTTCCAGAGAAAAAATAGCGTTTTTTCGCAAAAAAAACAAGGCGCCGCTGTTTTTCGGCAAATTTTCCCGAACAGACATATTCGGTTTGTACTATAGATATACTGCTTTAGGCATGGAAATAACATCGGTGTGTTTTAGGTGGGGAAGTCTTCCTCTCGTTCCTGCCCAAGCTCAAAACTTGAGCCGCCCTCCGCTGCCCCTCTCCAAGGACGCAAGTCCCGGGTTCCACTCCTAAGACCCTGCATAGATCACAGGTTTTCATTACGGCAGGATAAACAGGTATGCTTTTTAATGACCATAAGCCAAACGAATAAAACAACCCATCCGTAGTGTTCGCAAGGATTGTGTCGTTCATGTGTCGTTTCTTTTTGTTACGGCTCCTTTCGCCGGGCGACCTTGATGTAAATCGTTGTAATAC
>JAIRNN010000290.1 GCA_031257995.1 Spirochaetaceae bacterium
CTGCATATTATAGCCGACAATTACAAAACGCATAACAGCAAATTATTGCAAGAGTATATCAGGGAATATCCTGACCGTTTTGTATTACACTTCACGCCAACGCATTCGTCATGGCTCAAATTAGTTGAAAGATTTTTTAGGGAAATCACCACTGAGAGAATACGCGGGGAAAGTTGGAATTCAGTTGATGAACTCATAAAAGCAATAAAGTCATACATCAAAAACGGGAACAAATCAGAACGTAAATTTCAATGGTCAAAATCAAGCGGTGTTATCATTCAAAAAATCAAGAAGCACAGGATGGATAATTCATAGAAATGTCAATTACACTACACTAGCCGAACAACCCGCGCCCGCCGAGGTAGACGAGCGGCACAAAGACGGCGGGGATCAAATTTGCTACTTTGATTTCCGTGTTTCCTCCTTCCTTGCCCCCTCCAACCGCGAGGAAGTTGAAGCCGATTGCGGCGACGAGGAGGCTGCCTACTGCCGACATTTCGGTGATGATGTCTTGGGTGAGCACGGAACGCGCCGCGATGGACAAGAGGGCGATGCCGCCTTGGTAGAATAAGACGGGGATCGCGGAAAAGAGGACGCCGATGCCCAGCGATGCGGAGAACACGATGCTGATTGAGCCGTCGAGGATGGATTTGGCAAACAGGGTCTCGTGGTTCCCTTCGAGGCCGGATTGCATTGAGCCGACGATGGCCATCGCGCCGGAACAGAAGAGGATGCTCGCGGAGACAAAGCCTTTCGCGAAGTTCCCGCCCTGCATTCCCATTTTTCGTTCGGCCCACGCGCCAAGCCGGTTCATGCCCCGGTCGATGTCGAGCAGTTCGCCCAGCAAGGCCCCGACAACGAGGCTCATAATGAGGAGCAGCGCGTGGTTGTTGTCAAACGCGCCTTTCAACCCGAAATAGATGATCGAAAGGCCGATGGCTTTTTTTAACATTGTTTCGAAACGCTCCGGAATGTTTTTTACCAGCAGCATACCGATTAACGAGCAGACGGCGATAACGCCCGCATTGACGAGAGGTCCCAGCATCGTTACCCCCGTCCCACACACTTTCGTCTTGAACCGACCAGCATTTTCAGTTCGGAAAGCATCGCCTTGTCAACTTCCGCGGCGATGGGATAGATGTAGTTGACGGTTTCCTCGGTGTAGCGTTTCACGAATTCGCTCTTATTGACAAAGCCCAGCGAGATCATGTTCGAGATGCGGTCGGCTACTTTAAGGATTTTCGCGTTATGGGAGCCGCGTTCCCGGATACGGGTCAGAAATTCGGGCTTGGTCTCGGCGGGTTTCCGGCTCACTTCGAGTACAAGCTCGTACACTTGCGGACTCTCATAGTCAATCGACAACAGTGTGTTGTGATTGAAATCGGGAACGTCCTCGATAACATCGTGGACGATCGCCGCTTTTAATAGTACGGACTCGATATAGTTGTAGTCGATGAGTATGGTCATCGTGTCCAACTGGTGGCGGAACATATTACCGCCCCCCTCTCTCGTCTTGCCGATGAGAACGGTTGCCACCTGCATATACGGGGCCAGATGAGTGCCGGACAAGCGGAGCATTTCTTCAGTAGTCATAAACACCTCATTTTACAACACAGACTCAATTTTCTGCAATAACTCCTGGAATCGGCTCGAATTCCGGTATTCAGGCCGGGCGAGTATCCGCCGGACGATGGCGAGCCAATAGCGGACATTGGGGTCTTCTTCATCGCTAATGGTCGTATGCCGGGTTGCGGCTCGTACCAGCAATTGTTCCGAGACTTCGTAATTGTTGGCGTAAAATTCAGACTGGGCGCGTTCAACGAGGCCGGTCCCCGGTATCAAGCATTTTCAAACCACCGTCCGATAATGACGATCCAGTTCTTGACCTCATCCGGCACGTCTGGGAATGCGCTGACATAGCCGAACCTGAGCGGCTTAACAAGATGAAGACACTACTTGATTTTCACGGCCTGCATCTGTGCCCGGATCGCCAGTTCTGCGGCCTTGAAGCAGTGTTCCTGGGTCATGGCGTTTTCGCTACGGTTAAGGCAGTCCAGAATAAGAGCGCCAAAGTAGGGGTAGCCCACCTTACCGCTGACATTGTAATAGGTCTCGCCCTGCCGGTTCGCCAGGAATACGTGATCCGGGCCGGATCCGGAAATACCCAGGTTGAGGTATTTGCGCAGCTCGATAAACCCCTCGGTTCCTAGGATGAAAGTCCGTCCATCGCCCCAGCTTTGCAGGCCGTCCGGGGTGAACCAGTCCACCCGGAAATACTGGGTAGCGCCGTTGTCGCCCAGCAGGGCGGCATCGCCGAAATCTTCCAGTCCGGAATATTCGGGATGATGGTAGTTTCCCGTCTTGCTGTGGAGCACCGTGGCATCTTTTACCCCCGCATAAAACAAAAACTGCTCAATCTGATGGCTGCCGATGTCGCAGAGGATACCGCCGTATTCTTCCTGCTTAAAAAACCAGTCCGGCCTGGTTGCGGGGTCTCCGATACGGTGAGGGCCAAGTCCCAGCACCTGTATCACCTTGCCAATAGCCCCATCCGCGATAAGATCGCCGGCGAAGACGGCACTTTCCACATGGAGCCGCTCACTGTAATAGCACATATACTTTTTGCCTGTTTCCCGAACCTTCGTCTTCGCGGCCTCAAGCTGTTCCAAGGTGGTGAGCGGCGCCTTGTCGGTAAAGTAGTCTTTCCCCGCAGACATAACCCGCAGGCCCAGGGCGCAACGTTCCCGTGTCACCGCTGCGCCGGCCACAAGCTGTATCGCCGGGTCGGAGAAAATTACTTCCTCGCTGTGGGCTTCCTTTACGCCGGGGAAGCGTTCCTTGAAGGCGCGTACCTTTGCCGGGTCCGGGTCGTAGACCCACTTGAGTTCCGCGCCGGCTTCAGTAAGGCCGTTACACATGCCATAGATGTGCCCGTGATCCAGTGCAATGGCGGCGAAGCGGAACTCGCCCTTGCCAACCACCGGGCTTGGTTTCCCATGGGGAGCGTAATTCATCCCTTCCGACCCTTTTATCATGATTTCCCCTGTCTTTTTCCGTAATCCCCGCCCATAGTGATGTCACCTGGGGCTTCTTTAACCGAAGTTTTCTTTTTGTAAAAGCGCGGCGCGGCTTTCATTATTCCCTCCACCGTGTAGAAGGGATCTTTTTTGCTGATGGGGAGCTCTACCGCCCTTCCCCCGGAGGCGGCCTTGTAAATCGCCGTGATAAGCTCAATGGTCAGCCGTCCGTCCCCGCCCTTGATAAGGTAATCGGCCCCGGTTTCGATGGCGGTGAGCACGTTGTCGATCTGGCCGGTGTGGATGGTATATTTCAGGGCGGGTTGGGATTCATAAAATTTAGTCAGCTTTTTTTCCAGGGCCTCGTCCCTGCCTTCGGGAAAACCATTGGGCTTGGCTATATAGGCGGCAACTTTCCAAGGCGCCGAGACCCGGGCCTTTTCACCTTGGAGCACCAACTGCTGCTCTTCACCGTGGTGGATTACCGAAGCGGTAACTTGGGCAAGCGCCCCTTTCGCGCAGAGATCCGCGTTTGAATTTTTGCCGTACCGCATTACCGCAACGGCAATGTCCTCTACCTCGGCGTTGTCGTGGGCGGCGTTGCTGATCATGGCGCTTACCTCTGAGGGCCGGCCCAGCATCCATGCCAGCATATCAATGTGATGCACCGCATGGTTAAGGGTACAGCCGCCGCCTTCCTTTTCCCAAGTACCCCGCCACCACAGGTCGTAGTAAGAATGACCCCGCCACCAGAAAGAATCAATCTGCGCGTGGGTCACCTTGCCAATATGCCCACTGTCCAGTACGGCCTTGAGATTTTTGATAGGATCGCGGAAACGGTTCTGGGCCACTGGCGAAAATACCCTGCCGCTTTTTTTCGCAGCCCGTATCATGGCATCACATTCTTCCAGCGAGGCGGCCATGGGCTTTTCTACAATAACATGCTTACCCGCTTTGAGGCAGTCGATAGCGATTTCCGCATGGGTGTAGGGCGGCGTACAGATGCTGACCAGATCCACGGACGGATCTTTCAGCATATCCTTGTGTGAACCAAACATTTTGGCGTTCAGATTATGGGCCGTGTTGGTCTGTTCCGTCTTTTCAGGATGGATGTCCACCAAATGCGTAATCTTGCAGCGTTTGGGAAAAGTCAGAAAACCCTGGATGTGCAGCCTAGCGATATTGCCAGCGCCGACAATGGCAACTTTAATCATACGTTTTTCTCCTTTGCCAGGCGTTTAACAGCCTGCGCCTGAAGGCTTTCCGGTGTCAACTCCATGAATTCTATCCGGTTGCCATCCGGGTCGTGGGACCAGAACATGGTACATTTTGACAGGCCGGTCTGCAGTTTCCGGTCAACCGGTAAGCCTTTGGCGCACAGTTCCTCCAGGGCTTTCGCGGCGTTTTCAACTTCAATACAGAGGTGCGAATAACCGATGGTGTTGTTTTCTATAGGCCGCTCCTCGGTACCACCGGGAAAAATCTCGATGAACTGGCCCGGTGCCATGCAAAGGTAGATCGCACTCAGCGTCCCGCCTTCACCATAGAACATTCTAAACGCCTCTTTCATACCCAGAATGTCCCGGTAAAAGGCGATAGCCGCCTCTATATCCCTCGCCCGTATGGCAATATGTCCGATACGTTTGTACATTTCATTCCTCCTGTTGATAGTATACCTCGAAAAACGAATCTATGCTTCCCGGTCTGAAAAGCTTTCAACTCTTTACTTCAGCCCTGTAGTGGCAATCCCCTCGACAAAGTAACGCTGGGCGCAGGCAAAGATCGCCGCGCAGGGCGCAATCGACAGAATCGACATGGCGAACATCTGCCCCCAAGGTATCTGAGCCGAGTTGTCAGTAAACATACGCAGGGCCAGAGACACGGTAAACTTGCCGATACTATTGAGATAGATTAGATGATTCAAAAAATCATCCCAACTCCAAATGAACGAAAAAATCCCCACCGTGAACAGCGCCGGTTTACAGTTCGGTATGATGATGCGAAAAAACTGGGCGAAGTAACCACAGCCGTCCACCAGTGCCGCCTCATCCAGCTCTTTGGGTATTCCCCGCATAAACTGGATCAAAAGGTAAATCGAAAAAGCGCCGTGGGCCTGGGCGAAAAAGGCCGGAACGTTCATGGGCAGGTACGAATCACCCCAGCCGAATTTGACAAAAAGCAGATAACGGGGAATAAGCAATATCTGGCCCGGTAGCAACAGGGTGGCGATGACCAGCGAAAACAGAATCTTCTGCCCGCGAAATTTGAGCCGGGCAAAGGGATAGGCGGTCAGCGAGGCACTAATAACCGTGCCGGCGACGATGGAAAAGCTGAGAAAAAAGGAATTACGGAAAAAGGTACCGAAGGTATGATCCGGCACCGACTTCCATCCGTTCACATAGTTTTCGAACATCCAGCGCCGGGGGAAAATTGCCGCCACGTTAAAAATCTCGTCGTTTTTCTGGAAGCTCGAAAGAAACATCCAGATAACCGGATAGAGCATCCCAACAGCGAAGGCGATCAGGCACAGGTGCTTGACAAGGGCAAGAATCGCTTTTTTCTTTTTTTGCGCGTTCAGATTAGCCATGCGCAGCCTCCTTTACCCCTAACCTTCGTTGGCGTAAAAAACCCAGTACTTCGACGTAAAGAAGACAATGCCGGTTACCACGGCAATCAGCAGAAACAGAATCCACGACATTGCCGAGGCGTATCCCAGGCGCATGGCCCCATTAAAGGCTTCCTGGTAGATGTGCTGTACCGTAAACAAGGTCTCGCCCATGGGACCGCCCCGGGTAATCACATACCCTTGGGTAAACACCTGGAAGCCGCCGATAAGCTGCAAAATCAAGTTGAACTGGATAACTGAAGAAAGCATCGGCAACGTTATATGTAAAAAACAGCGCGGCGGACTCGCCCCGTCTATGCGGGCCGCCTCGTACAATTCAGTGGGGATATTTTTAAGGCCCGCGATAAAAATCACCATTGACGAACCGAACTGCCATATCGCCAGAATAATGAGTATGTCGAGGGCGAATTTCGGGTCGCCGAGCCAAGCCCGGGGCGTGATGCCGAAGGCCGCCCCCACTTGACTGATGATCCCTTCCTTGGCGAAAAGCTGCTTCCACATTATCGCCACGGCGATACTGCTCCCGATGAGGGAAGGCACGTAATATGCCGTCCGGTAAAAGGTCGCGCCTTTTTTCAGTATCAGCGCCAAGGCAAGGGCGAAGCACAATTTGAGGGGAATCCCGACCAAGGTATAGCGTGTGGTAACCTGCAACGACTTGATGAAATTCCGGTCCCGAGTAAACATTCTGACAAAATTCTCAAAACCGATAAAATCCCCGCCCACCAGACGCGAGTTAGTGAACCCCAGATACAGGGAAGTCAAAAACGGGTAAGCGAAAAACACCACCATGCCGATAATCCACGGCAATAGAAAAACATAGGCGGCAATTTCCTGCTTCCAAGACATTGTCGACAGGCGGGACTTTAACACAATACACCTCCGAGTGGCCGTTCACCGGCACCGTTTTTGGGACACACCGATTAATCAGCGATTCCCTACCGGCCTATGATCTCGTCTTTCAGTTCAATAAAACGCTGTCCCGCCTGTTGCGGCGTGATACGCCCGAAGGCCACCTCCGCTCCCACTGACCGCATGTAGGTTTCATTGAATAGAGTGGCTACGCCGGTCGGACCCGGAGAATAGGGGTTTATGGACTTATTGTACACCTGATTTACCACAGCGGAAACCTTCTGATCCGTCGCCGACAGCAACTCGGGGCGGGCGAGCAGAGCTTCCCGCTGAACAGAGGAAGGCAACACTCCCCGCACGTTCTTGAGGATGAGGGCCGCTTCCGGGCTATTGGCAAACCAGTTCAGGAAGTCTATCGCCAGGGCCTGATTTTTGCTTTTCGCGTACACGCCCTCCACCAGACCGGGCCGGGCACTGACCGCATTGCCCCTGCCCTTGCGGTTATTCGGATACTCGATCATCGCCAGGTCGTCCTTGGTCTGGCTCTGGAATACGGCGAAAGTACCGGCGTATTCAAAACCGATAAAGGTCTTGCGGAAGGCCACCGGATGCTCATCGTTGCCGCTTCCCAAGAGGACGCTTTCATCCGGGGGCAGCAACACTCCCTTGGGGACCTTGTTGAAGTAATCCATGAAGGCGGCAACATCATCGGCACTGATCAATATCTCAGTATCGGTCCAAGGAAAAGGCGGTTCCTTGCCCAAGTGAGTCAGACACCACGCGGGGAAAATCGTCTCAAGACCGTTCTTCATTCGCTGATCGGGCATACCGTAAATTTTGCCGCCGGACTTCTGGTACACTTGGGCCAAGATGGAGATGAGATCATCCCAAGTATAATCACCGGTAGGCATTTTGATTCCCAATTCATCGGCCACGGATTTGTTGTACAAGATGACATTAGCGTTCAGGCTGACGTTGACCCCGTACATTCTGCCATCGATGGAGCAAGCCGCCGCCACCTGGGGGTTATGGGAGCTGATATCAATTTTATCGGTAATATCGGCTACTCCCCCAACCTCCGCCACTGCGGACAACCACTCCGGATTCATAGTGAAAATATCCGGGGCATTACCGGCGGCGATTTGGGCCATCAGCTTGTTGTAATACCCGTCAAAAGCGGCGTATTCCGGCACGATCTTAACGCCGGGATGCTTGGATTCGTAGAGCCGGATTGCCTCAATAGTGGTATTGTTTCTGGCTTCGTTTCCCCACCAGGAAAAGCGGATTTCCCCTGAAAGTTCCCCGTCGCTTTTTTCGGCCGCCTGCTTGCCGCCCGCGAACAGGCTCCCGGCGCAGACCATCAACATAAAAACTACCGTAAATGTCTTTCGCAATTTACTCATCATTTGCCTCCAAATCATAACATATTAGTTAGTCATAACATATGAGTTAACATACAAGTATGTTACCACACTCGAAAAAACCTGTCAAGTGGTACCATCAAAAAAACGCGAAAAAAAAGTGAAAAAAGTTGAAAAAAATTTACGGGGAACCGCAGATTGGCAATATTCGAGGGCGATGGTGCCCCGTAGAGTCAGTGGTCATAAATACCTCATTCTACAACACAGACTCGATTCTCTGCAATAACTCCTGAAATCGGCCCGAATTCCGGTACTCGGGCCGGGCGAGTATCCGCCGGACAATGGAATACGCGATCAGTTTGTTGCCGGCAAGCAGTTCGCGCAATGCTTCCTCATAATCAGTATCGACAGCAGCTTCAAGTTCGGACGCGGCCCGCCGTCCCATGAGGCGTTGCACCCGGTCAAGTTCGGTTTGCGCGGTCGTGTTGTCCGGGTATACCCGCAACGCTTCCGTCAACTGTTCCTGCGCGATTTCCAAGTTTGACCGGACTCCGCCCGCGATAAGGTTCTGGGCGGCACGGGTAAGGTCGCGGGAACGGGCGATGGCAACTTCATCGGGCGGCGGGGGCCTGAGCCCTATGTCAACTTCCGCCTGATAGACGATCTGGGCTATGCCCCGGTAGTTCGGGTTGATCGTGGCCAAGTCTTGGAGGTCGGCGAACGACTGGAGGTCGGACGTTTTGGTGCCGGCAACCGCTCTGTTGAGCCGTTCCTGAAAAGACGCGTTAAACGCCGCCGGGTTTACCACCTGATCTATGCGGAGTTCCAGCAGATTAGCCTCCTGATTGAGCGGGAAAAGCAGTTTCACTTCCTGTGTCTTTTGCCGGGCGTTGCTGAAATAGGAAAGCGCTTCCTCCCGCCGACTGTTCAACAGGGTTATTCCTTCGTCGTATTCCATCTCGGCAGACGAGAGGAGCTGGCTCATCTCAGGATAGAGGGGCGCGGTAAAGGGGATTGTTCTGCCGGAACGAAACGAGAGCGCGTTTCTGACGATGGCGAGCCAATAGCGGACATCGGGGTCTTCTTCATCGCTGACGGTCGCGTGCTGTGCCGCAGCCCGAACCAGTAATTGTTCCGCAGTCCCGTAATTGTTGGCGTAAAATTCGGGCTGGGCGCGCGCAACGAGGCTAGCCACCTCGCGCCGGATAAGTTCCCGCCGGACCCGCATGATTTCCGCGCTCAACGTTAGCGAACGTTCCCGGCTTTCGGCGCGAAGTGTGTCCGAATCCTGTATGGTAAGAGAAGCGCCGTATTGGAGGTCTGACCGGCCCAAATAAGTGTCGGCCTCATCAACTTGAGACCGCTCCAAAGCGCTTACCGCATTTTGGTAGAGTTGGGCGCCGTCCATTCGCAAGGTTTCCGCCTCGGTAACCGCCCTGCGCGCGGCGGTTAGCAGCGTAACGCTCTGGGTGTGCAATGCTTCATACCAGGCAAGCTGGTTCGCCGCCTCGTTACGGAGCGCGGTCAATTCCCCCGCGTTGATAATATCGGCATTCTCCCGGTCGTAGCGGCCAAGCAGAGCGCGCCCTTTCGCTACGTCATCGGAAAGAGCGCTTGTCAACGAGCCGAGGGCGAGAGACGCTTGAAAAGGGTCCTTTGAAAGATAACTTTCCCCGGTATCAAGCGTTTTAAAAACGCCGTCCGACAGCGTGGAACCGATATCGAATTGAAAAAGTCTTTGCGTATAAGGTTCGGCAAAATCTTCGTTTTCGACGGTGTACTGCCGCGATGCCGAGGCGATTTTGATGGCCGAGAGATTGTTGCCCAAGGAATTGCTAAACTCAAGGCCGGAACGGAAAAACGCCGCGCCACGGGAGGCGCCGTCCGTGCGGTCTGTGCCGTAATAAAACGATTCCAGCGGGAGAAGCTCGTTAAGATTCTGCTCAAACGAAACAATCAGAGTGCGAATATTGGTTTCCAATGCGTAGATCGACGCTCGGATGCCGGTTTCCCGCTGTACCGCCTGTGCCGCGTTTATCCGTTTTCCCCGGTAGTCGGCGAGGGTATTTGAAGTCAGCATTTCGATGTTGGCGGTGTCGCACTGTTCGGCATAATCGACCGCCTGCGACAAAAGAGGCAGAACCCGGTTTAACGATTCGATTAGGGCATAGTACGACACATCTTCGTCTCGTATCGTTCTCCCAAAAACATTTTTGTCTCCGGGATCATCCCGCGCCGAAAACAGGTCGTGCAGGGTGAGAATATCAAGCGGCCCGCGCAGTGCCGTGGTGGTGTCGGTGATCAACGTGCGGGCAAGGGTATAATTACGGGATTTAACCGCGTCAAAGACATCGGTGAACGCGCGGTTTGCGGTGGTACCGGCGATCTCTTCCAAAGGCCGTATAACAAGCCGCCATAAACCGTCCGTCACGCCGAGAAAACCTTCCCGGACATCCTCTCCGGGGCGGCCGTTGATCAGTAGGTTGCCAAAGTTGATGTAGTAACGCCCTTCCCCGCTGTTCTCGATCCCGCTATAGTCCTGGTAGGCGTCGCGGATATCCCATACGAGGTTTTTCGTCTGAACGAGGTCGTTGAACTCATTCCTGAATCGGCTCACTTCCTGCGAAACCACTAAAAATTGCTCCCGTGCATTATCGGAGGTTGCCGGAAGCGCGGCGAGTTCGGCCGCTATCTCTTGGATACGCTGTGCCTGCTGGGTAAAGGATACCGCTATTGAACCGATGGTACGCTGGGTCGTGTTCATCGAGGCTTTGACGCTTTCAGGATAATCCGATGCGGCAAAAACGGCCTGGTAGAGTGAAAATCCACTCAAATACAGGTTAAAGGCATCAATATAGCGGCCTTCGTCAATCAAGAGCCGTCCGTTCACCAGAATATTTTCAAGCTGGTTACGAAAAACAGAGTAACGCGCGACCTGCTGGATCTGCGAAATAAATTCCCGGGCATCTTGGGTACGCGCCACACCCAGATCGTCCAGAGCTTCACTCAACTCAAAAATTTTGTCCGCATTGTCAGGGTCGCGTTCGATGGCATCAAGTAACTGCGTGGCGATTTCCGTGTACTGGTTGGCCGAACGCACGATGGTTCGGAGGCGTTTTTGAACTTTATCAAACATGGAGGGGTCATCGCGGACAATTTGTACCAGCTCGCTGATCGCGTCGACATAGTTTCTTTCCGCAACCAACTGGTCCGCATGCTTAAAAACTTCGTCCTGACGGCCTTTCGCAAAAAGCGGCGAAAGAATGCTCAAGAGTAAGAGAAAAAATACCAATAATGATATGAAGTCCTTTTTTTCCGTAAATAAGAAAAACATAGATTTTGTTTTATTATCGGCAGATTTGTGATATAACGGCGTATGGGCAGATCCGCATCCGCGCGCCTAACCCGGACACGGAACGGTGTCCGGCCCAGTACCGGAAACGGTTTCTGGTGCAGACCTCAAACGGTGTCCGGTACCGGATCAACCGCGAAGACGAGCGAAGGATGGGGAATAACCACTATGTGGTTATTATTGCGGTTGCTGAGAGACTGGCGGCTTTATAGGTGCTATTGAAAGCAAGCAAGCCGGAAGGAGTGATAATAGGAAGATGAGTCTGTCGATAAAAACCTTATTCGCCTTTGCGGTTAAATTCTAAAGTTATCAGTACAAAGGAATTAACCACGAAGGCGCATAAGACGCGCGAAGGATGGGGAATAACCACTGCGTGGTTATTATTGCGGTTGATGAGAGATTGGCGGCGTTACAGGCGGGGGTGCCCTGTCCACCGAAGGGCACCCATTGGCCGTGCGCGAAACGTTGAGCGCGTTCTACCATTACGCAACACGGTGCGGTGCCAATAAAGGCGGCACTTGGATAAAACCTTCAGCATCGTGGAGACCGCGCTGTGCTCTCCCCTTATGCCGCGCACAAGGAAAGCCCCTCCGGGGCCGGGGCATATCGGCAGATTTGTGATATATTTATGGTGTGACGTTGAGACATATCCTTTTTTACCTCGGACTGGCTTTCTCTTTCCCGTGCTTCGCGATCGACTTTGATCCCGACAACTATGGGTCGCTTTCGGACTACCTTGAAGAAGTCTATGGGATTGACGACAACGCGGGGCTTACCGCATTTCCGGTACTCAACGTACCGATGGGCGGGCAGGCTGAGGGGATGGCCGGGGCGTTTTCCGCAGTCGCCAACAACATTTCATTTATCGAGTGGAACCCGGCCGGGTCGGCGCGGCTTGCCCGGACGGAGCTGGCCTTTTTCCACAACAACTGGATCGCCGACACGAAGGTTGAGGGAGCCGCCTTCGGGATGCGGAACAAAGACGTAGGTTTCGCCGCCGCGACAAAATGGGTCTATACGCCGTTTACCGAGTACAATCTCTGGGGCGACCGGGTTTCCAAAGGTTACTATGCCGAAGGTGTCGTCATTCTGAACACGGCAGTCAACCTGTTCCCCGGCTATTATTTTCGCGGCCTTGCAGTCGGCGTCAACCTAAAACCCACGTTCCGTTTTGTTCCCGATTACGCCGACTCGGATTCGGACGAAAATACCGTTGACACCGACGAGATCATACCGGGTTCCGGGGCAAGCCAATCCGCCGTCGCGCTGATGGCCGATTTGGGCTTTCTCTACCGTGGTAACTTCCTCAAGTTCTACAATTCCCGTGACGAGAATTTTTCTCTGGCGCTCGTGTTGAAAAATTTCGGCATCCCCGACGTGACGTTCCGCCTGATGGAAGACCCCCTGCCTTCGGTTATTGTCGCCGGAATGGCATACCAGCCTATCCGCCCGATACTCGTATCATTCGATTATACTCTGCCGCTTAACCTGTACGACATCACGTTGTCGGAAAAGCCTTCCTACGCCGCCGGGTTCTCGATTACCATAAGCCGGTTCCTTTCGATGTGGGGCGGTCTCCGTTTGAAGGCGGGCGGTACGCGGATCGTCATCGGCAGCGCTATATCTTTAGAAAAAGTCGTTTTTGATATAAACTATACGCTTGATCTTGCGACACAAATTCAGCCCTTGAACCGGGTAAGCGTTGGTGTGCGGCTCGATCTGGGCGACCACGGCCGTTCACGGATTGACAGGCAAGTGGACGAGTTCTACCTTGCCGGATTGGACTCGTATTCCCAAGGAAATGATACCGACGCGAAGCGGCTTTGGCAGGAGGCGCTGGAACTCAACGCCCACTTTGAACCGGCTCGGGAAGGCTTGTCCGCAATCCGTGCGGCGGAGGAGTTGCAACAGCGGGTAAGTCAGATGCAGACTAAGATGAAACAGGAGTAGACAACGATTCACGAGCTGATGTGAACCTTTGACAAAGAGATGGGGGTAGCGGAACCCGCGTTAAAACAATATAGTTTAGAATGTATGCGGAGGGGAACGAGCTCATTTTTTGCCGGTTTCATGGGGTTTCTGTTGCTGTCCGGTTGTACTGCGCGGGACAGTACGCTCGAACGGGAAGATCTGTTTACGCTGGACATCGGGCGTCTTGAAGGGGGAATCGACCTGTACAGCGATCTCGCGCTCAGAGAGGGGCAAAAGTCCTCTATTGCGATGACTGACGGGCTTTTTTATATCACGAACAGCACTGGGCGGAAAATTACCCGTTACAATTCGTACGGCGACCTGCTTTTTATGATCTATAACGAGGAGACGAATCCGCCGCTTTTAGACCTCCAAGCGATTGACGGAATGACTCAGGCAATCACACGCTGGGCGATCGCTTATCCGTTGCAAAGTCCCGGTGCCATCGCCATTGATTCCCAAAAAAATATTTTTGTCGCCGACCGCCTTACCTCCGACCGGTACCGCTACGACAAGGAGACGGACATCCTTTACGACACGCTGCTACTGCACTTTGACGCTAACGGGCAATTTGTTGAGTATTTGGGGCGGCAGGGAAAAGGCGGTTCTCCGTTTCCGTACATTGAACGTATTTATCTGTCGCAGAACGATGATATTGTCGTTGTGTCCAAAACCGGCAGCGATTACATCGTCTACTGGTTTTCTTCAAACGGTATTTTACAGCATGAAATGTTATTCAAAAATGACGATATGCCCATTCCTGAAAACGGCTTGTCCGTTCCGGAGAGGGGCTTATCTGTTCCAGATAAGCATGAAAAATTGCTCGTTTCGCTGGACGGTATCGCGATTGCCCCGGATGAAAAAATTATCTATGTCAAAACCGACTATTATCGTGAAATATTCGATGAAACGACCGGAATCCTGTCCGGCAGCGTCCCGGAGGGCTGTAGTCTATGGCTTTTCTCGGTTGACGGAAACGGCTATATTGACGAAATGAACATTCCCTTTTATGAGAACAGCGCGACCATTAACGGCCGGCGCGGCAATGAAACGTTATTTTATACCATGCTCGGTGTCTTGGAAAACAGAGAGGCCGTGTTTTTCTTTCCCGCCGCGAACGGCTATTCCATCCTGTCTTTAAACGCCGGCGAACCCACCCGGCAGAGAAAACGCGGTTTTATCGATGTGTCCGCCGAAGAGCTTGAGTATTCTGATTTCCACCTTTCGTCAAACGGCATCATCTCGGCGCTTCTCTCGACCGAATGGGAAGCAAGAGTTGTGTGGTGGCGGACGGACATGTTAAAATAACAAGGGAGAGACAAGACGAGTGAGAGGAGGTTGTTTATATTGTATGGAAGATTCTGAATTGAAGATCGGTCCGCCGGATCCGAACGTGTATCCCAATGTCGAGTTAAACTACTATTATTCCCGTGAAAAATGGCTCGAAAAAATGCCGGACAGGGTTAAAAGCGGGTGCGCGCCGCCATCCCGAAAAGGCGGGGTTTTTCGTTCTCTGACCAACACGACCCCCAAACTTATGCTGTTCATCACCATCGCGGTACTGAGTCTTGTCATCGTCGTGCTGCGTTACGCGATGTAAGTGTTTATCCGTTTCATAGTGCTGTAGGCATGGAAATAATGTCGGTTACTCTATGGGGGGAAGTCTCCCGCTGTCAACAAGTTAAGAATTATTGTCCACAGATTGTGCCATAAATGGCTTCACAGATTTAAAAAGGGTTTTGAAACAAAAATCTGTGTAATCTGGGAAACCGGTGGACCAATTCATCTGTGTACATCTGTCTCATCGGCGGTTCCCCGTGATTAATTTCTCTGTGACAGGTCATGTTCCGCGCATCGTCCGCACGAAACGCGCTTGGTCTGCGGTGGTGAAGAAGGCCGATCCGGTTACCACAACATCGACACCGGCCTCACGGACAAGAGGGGCCGTTTCCTCGTTGATACCGCCGTCCACGGAAATGAGGAACGGATAGTTTTTTTCCTTCCTTATGCTGCACAGTGCGCGCGCTTTGTCGAGGGTGGCCGGGATGAGTTTTTGGCCGCCGAAGCCCGGATTGACCGTCATCACGAGGACGAGATCGGTGACGGACAACACTTCCGTGAGGGCGCTTACCGGAGTTGAGGGTACGATGGCGATCCCGGCCTTTTTGCCTAAGTCGTGTATCGCGGTGAGGATGCGGTGGATGTGGACGGCGGCCTCGAGATGGACGGTGATGAGGTCGGCCCCCGCGCAGGCGAAATCCGTGATGTGGCGGTCGGGGTGTTCCGTCATAAGATGCGCGTCAAAAGGCAACGGTGAAAAAGGCCGCGTATCGGCAACCAGCTTATGTCCGAAGGTAATGTTCGGCACAAACGACCCGTCCATCACGTCAAAGTGAACCCAGTCCGCCCCCGAAGCGTCAATCGCCCGGACGGCTTCCCCCGGCGCGGAAAAATCAGCGGAGAGCAGGGACGGAGCAACGAGCAAATGTGCCATGCGGACAAGTATACCGCTCAAACGGGGGTCTTGTCTATGGAAGTACTGATTTATTCAATAGAGTTGTTTGGAAACCTCAAGTTTCCGAACAACTTCCGCTAAAAAGTGCGGTTTTGTAAGGCTTTCGCCCGGCTTTAGCCTGAAAAACCGCAAGACTTGTGAGACAACCAACCGGGTTGTTGAACAAGTCTAATATCGTCAATCATAAAGAAAACGGGTATATTCTTTGTGATGGTGGAAAGGGGACGTTGCGGGGGTGCCGTAAGACCCTAAGCCCGCTTGCGGACGGCGGGCTGGAGGCAGGGGGAGATTTCCCCCCATTTTTAGGGTATAGTGAATAGGCGAAACATCGCGAATATTTTTAGAAAGGAAGGAGTTACAATGAAACTGGACATTCGTTACGGGAATCATCCCGAAGACATGAGGGGCTACGACACGCGGCAGTTGCGGGAGCGGTTTTTGTTTGAGCCGGTTTTTGCGGCGGACGAGATACGTCTCTGTTATACGCACAGCGACCGGGTGGTTTTTGGCGGGGCGGCACCGATAAAAAAGGCGTTGCGGCTTGAGGGGGGCAAGGACTTTGGGAGCGACATGTTTCTGGACCGGCGGGAACTGGGGGTCATCTGTATCGCCGGGCGGGGGGCGGTTTCGGTGGAGGGAATGAGCTATCCGATGAAGAAGGGAGACGGGCTCTATATCGGCAAGGGGGTGAAGGACGTTGTTTTTTCGGCAACGGACGCAGGGGACGCGCCCAAGTTTTATCTCGCGAGCGCGCCGGCCCACACCGCCTATCCCACGGTGTTTATTCCTATTGGGAAGGCGAATCCGCGTAAACTGGGCGAGGCGGCGCAGGTCAATGTCCGCACGATCTATCAGTATGTGCATCCGGCGGTGTGTCAGAGTTGCCAGCTTGTGATGGGGATGACGGTGCTGGAGGAGGGGTCGGTCTGGAACACGATGCCCTGCCACACTCACGAGCGGCGCATGGAGGTCTACTTCTATTTTGACCTGAAGCCGGGGGCGGCGGTGTTCCATCTTCACGGGCAGCCGGGCGAGACGCGGCATATCGTGATGAACAACGAACAGGCGGTGATTTCTCCGTCGTGGTCGATTCATGCGGGGGTCGGGACGGCGGCCTACACGTTTATCTGGGCTATGGCGGGCGAAAATCAGACGTTCGACGATATGGACGCGGTGGTAACGACAGCGTTGCGTTAGGGGTATTTTGCGTAAAATGCGTGAGCAAGGAGTAAATTATGGGTATACTTGATCAATTTGCGTTAACGGGCAAGGCGGCGGTGGTAACGGGCTGCGGCAGAGGGCTTGGACAAGGGGTCGCTGTCGCGCTGGCCGAGGCGGGGGCGGATGTCTTTGGCGTGGGGTCCGCGCCGAACGCGGACAAGACGGCGGAACTTATCCTGAAAACGGGGCGGAAGTTTGCCTATCTTCAGGCAAATCTGGTTTCGCAGGAGGCGATCCCGGCGATTATTGACGGGGCGCGGGGATTGTCGGGGAAGCTCGACATTCTCGTGAACAACGCCGGGACGATACGGCGCGCGGATTCGGTGGATTTTACCGAGGCCGACTGGGACGATGTGATGAACGTCAACCTGAAATCGCTCTTTTTTTTGAGTCAGGCGGCGGCGCGTCAGTTTATCAAACAGGGAACGGGCGGGAACATTATCAACATCGCGTCTATGCTCTCGTTTCAGGGCGGTATCCGCGTTCCGTCATATACGGCCTCAAAAGGGGGTGTTCGCACGCTTACGATGCTTATGGCCAACGAATGGGCTAAACACGGTATCAACGCCAACGCTATAGCGCCCGGCTATATGGCTACGGACAACACCGAGGCGCTGCGGGCGGACCCGGAACGCAGCGCGGCGATTCTGGAGCGCATTCCGGCGGGCCGCTGGGGTACGCCGCAGGATGTGGCCGGCGCCGCCGTATTCCTCGCCTCGCCCGCAGCCCGGTACGTCAACGGCTACACCCTCGCGGTTGACGGCGGCTGGCTCGCCCGCTAACCGCCCCGCAGGGGCTTTCCTTGGATGCGGCGGCCCGGAGGGGCTTTCCTTGGGGACGGCGTAAGGGAAAGGGTGGCGGTTTTCCCCTATGGGAGAGCGGACGGCTTCCTTGGGGGCGGCATAGCGAGGAACGGGCGGCGACTTCCCCCTGTCAACAAGTTAAGGAAATAAAAAAACAAAAGGTCAACAGATTACACAGATTGTGCCATAAATGGCTTTACAGATTTAAGCGGGGCGTTGAGACAAAAATCCGTGTAATCTGCGGACAAATATTCTTACCTAGTTGGACAGTGGGAGACTTCCCCCATCCCCTCTTCTTTCGATGGATTTTGAAACAGGCTCAAGTTTCAACCGTATTTGTCCGAAAATAAAAGGAGAAATGGGGAATCAATTGCAGGGAGGCTGCTTCAAATCCCGGTTCGTTGAGCCTGTTCCAAAACTCGGTTAGTTTTGACAGGCTCATGCAGTTTCTCAGGCTAAAGCCTTACGAAACTGCGTTTTTAAAGGTTGCTGTTTCAAAACTTGAGGTTTTGAAACATCCTTAGTTGTGTGTAAACAGGGTAACTTTGCGGGTTCAGGAGACGGATATTTTTTCATGCCCAAAGGAAAGTACTTTTTTAGTCTGATTGTGTTTTCTCTGATATGCGCCGCGAACGTTTTTGCCGGGGACGTTGCCTCCTTTGTTGATTTGGGGTTTTCCGAAGACGGAAAGGTTTTTATGTTCGCGCAGTACGGAGTTAGTGAAGGCAGCCTCAAACCGTGGGCAGAAATGCGGATCATAGATGTCCGCGCAAACGATTTTATTCCAAACGGCCGTTTCGGCTACACCCATACCGACCGCATCGCTGCCGGACAGGACGGTTCGGGCGCGCTCTTCCGCCTCGTCACGCGGAACGCTCAGGCGATTGAACGTTACGCGATCCCTTTCTTGCACCAAGGGATTCCACTCTACATATCGCTGTTGAACGGGCACACTCTCGGCGGCGATAATATAGACTTCCGGGACTTTGAAGGGGAAGTAACCTATACCGCAAAGATCGTCCCTTACATTGAGGGTTATGGCGAAACGTTACGCTCGTCATTCTTCATTGAGTTACGCAAAACCGACAAAGAAGGCATCTCCAAAACATTTACCGTTGGTACGCCAAACGTCAAAAGAACCGGTGTCGAGTCATACTCGATCAAAAAAGCGCTCATCGCGCCGAACCGCTCATCAATGATTTTTGTCATTGAGATGCGTGTTCAGAATGGCAACGGCCCCGATATCCGCTACATGGTCGAAACCCTCTCCTTTTAGGACAAGCGGGGAAGACTTCCCCTCGCTCCAGCCCCCGCTCCTCGGTCTACGCCCTCCGCATGGTCTTACGCTACCTCCTCTACGGGACGCTACCGCCCCCGAAGGCATCAAAGATACTCCGGCCCCGGCACAATGTTTGGCTTGATTCTATACAAGTTTTGGAACAGGCTCAATGGGTATTTACAAGCAGGAGCACTATAAAGCGGCAAGCGGTTACAGCGCGATTCCGGAAGCCTTGCGGAGGCGGGCCATCGTTTGGGACGCGACCGAGCGGGCTTTTGCGGCACCTTCTCCCAGAATCTTCTCCAGTGCCGGAATGTCCGCCATGATGGCATTGTAGCGTTCGCGGAGCGGGGCAAGTTCGCGGTTTGCGGCGCGGAAAAGCTCCTCCTTCGCTTCGCCCCAGCCCATACCCCCGGCCCAGTACCGCGCGGCAAGCGCGGCCTGTTCTTCGGACGAGGCAAACAGTTTGTACAACAGAAAGATTTGCGACTCGTCCGGGTTTTTCGGCTCGTCCACCCCCTGCGAGTTGGTAACGACCTTCATGCAGAGTTTGCGGAGTTCCTTCTCCGTGCAGAAAAGCGGAATCACGTTGCCGTAACTCTTGCTCATCTTGCGCCCGTCAAGCCCCGGCACCACAGCGACGTTCTCCCGCACAGAGACTTGCGGAATCTTCAACAATTCCCGCTTGTAGTTGAAGTTCAGCACCCCGGCAATGTCTGCTGCCATCTCCACGTGCTGGGTCTGATCCTGCCCGACCGGCACGAGATCGGTGTCGAACAGCAAAATGTCCGCAGCCATCAGTGCCGGATAGGTAAAAAGCCCCATGTTGACCCCCGCGTCCGGGTCAGCCCCTTTCTCCATATTCGCCTGTACAACCGCCTTGTAAGCGTGGGCGCGGTTCAAGAGCCCTTTTGACGCGAAGCACATCAACATCGTGGCAAGCTCAAAGGTCTCCGGCACATCGCTCTGCCGGTAAAAAATTACCCGATCCGGATTGAGCCCCGCCGCAAGCCAGCCCGCCGCAACCTCCCGAATTCTCATGTTGAGTTCTACGCCGTCCTTCATCATGTTCAAGGCGTGATAGTCGGCAATAAAATAGCGGGCATCGTAATCCGCCGCCAACTCCAGCGCGGGCTTGATCGCCCCGAAATAATTCCC
>JAIRNN010000294.1 GCA_031257995.1 Spirochaetaceae bacterium
GCTTCGCGGCTTCGCGGCTTCGCGGCTTCGCGGCTTCGCGGCTTCGCGGCTTCGCGGCTTCGCGGCTTCGCGGCTTCGCGGCTTCGCGGCTTCGCGGCTTCGCGGCAAATTCGTGTACCCCTCCCTTATTACAATTTAGCAAAAATCGTGTCAAGTCCCCCGCTGAAAACGGGATGTCCTCTTATCACTATTCCCCATTTGGACAGCACAACGTATCATCTTTCGCTAAAAAAACGGCAAAGGGGAATCCTTTCGCGCCAAAGGGGCATCTTTTCATGATAAGCCGGGAACAACCGGCCCCAACATATATAAAACAAGGGGGCGGGTATGACGTAGTTTTATGCAGGTTAAGGTATGGCCCCGTTGCGGGGAACGGATATTCAGTATGCGGGATTTGCGCGTATACGATCAACTAATTATTGGAGGCATTTTATGATGCGTTATTTACAAAAGTTAGGCAAAAGCCTAATGTTGCCGGTGGCTTGTCTGCCGGTTGCGGCGATTCTGATGGGCATCGGTTACTGGATTGACCCAACCGGCTGGGGCGCGAACAACGTCATTGCGGCCTTCCTGCTCAAGGCGGGAGGCGCGATCATTGACAATATGGCCATTTTGTTCGCCATCGGTGTCGGCGTGGGAATGTCGAAAGACGGGGAGGGAACGGCCGCGCTTGCCGCCCTTATCTCGTGGCTGATGATCCAGACCCTGCTTTCCCCAGCGGCCTACGCGATGTTCACCGGCGGCGAGGCGCCCGCTGCCTTTGGCAAACTGAACAACCAGTTTATCGGTATCGTGTCCGGTCTCATCGGCGCGGCCTGCTACAACCGGTTCCACCAGACAAAGCTGCCTGACGCGCTCGCGTTCTTCTCAGGCCGCCGTTGTGTCGCCATCATCACGGCGGGCGTAACGCTGGTCGTGGCACTGGTCCTCGCCTTCGTGTGGCCGGTCGTGTACAACGGCCTCGTGTCGTTTGGTGAAGCGATCGTTTCCACCGGCGCGGCCGGCGCGGGCATCTACGGTTTCCTCAACCGCTTGCTCATCCCCATCGGGCTGCACCACGCCTTGAACAGCGTCTTCTGGTTCGACGTGGCCGGTATCAACGATCTGGGCAAGTTCTGGAGCGGAGCGGGCGGTACGGTCGGCGTTACCGGACAATATATGACGGGCTTCTTCCCCGTGATGATGTTCGGCCTCCCCGCCGCTTGTCTGGCGATGTATCATGCGGCGAAGACCACGAAGAAAAAAGTTACGGCCGGCCTCTTGTTTTCCGCCGCGCTCGCCTCGTTCTTTGTCGGCATCACCGAGCCAATCGAGTTCTCATTTATGTTCCTCGCGCCTGTTCTCTACTTGGTACACGCGATCCTCACCGGTATCTCGCTGGCCATTTGTTCCCTCCTGCCGATTCGCGCGGGCTTCAACTTCAGCGCGGGCTTCATCGACCTGGTGCTCAGTTCCAATGCGCCGATGGCCCTCCGCCCGTGGCTCATCGTCATTCCGGGCCTCATCTACGCCGTTATCTACTACACGACCTTCCGCTTCATCATCGCCAAGTTCGATCTGAAAACGCCGGGGCGTGAAGAAGACGAAGAAGAGGTCGAAGAACGAGAGAAAAAAGCGACACTGAAAGGCGCCGGAGACTTCGCCCAAGTCGCGCGGATATGCCTCGAAGGTCTGGGCGGCAAAGACAACATCTCCATGTGCGAATACTGCGCGACCCGCCTCCGCATGGAAGTGAAGGACTACGCGCTGGTTGACGAGAAAAAAATCAAATCATCAGGCGTTTCCGGCATTATCCGGCCCAGCAAGACATCGGTCCAAATCGTCATCGGCCTGAAAGTGCAGTTCGTCCACGATGAAATGAAAAAACTGCTGGCCCCATAGGGGCCTTCCTTGGGGGGGCGGCTTGATGAGAAAGGACGGCGGTTCCCCCTACGGGGGAGGGACAGTCCCCGCGCCGGAGACCCCACAGGCTTGCTTGCAAGCACGGCCTTCCCTTGGGGGCGGCTTGATGAGAAAGGGCGGCGGCTCCCCCTACGGGGGAAAGACAGTCCCCGCGCCGGAGCAGGTCAGGTACTCCGGTGCGGAGGAGGTCAGGTGCTCCGGCGCGGAGGAGGCAAGGTGTTCCGGGCCGGAGGAGGCAAGGTGTTCCGGGCCGGAGGAGGCCAGGTGTTCCGGGCCGGAGGAGGCAAGGTGCTCCGGGCCGGAGGAGGCAGGGTGTTCCGGGCCGGAGGAGGCAAGGTGTTCCGGGCCGGAGGAGGCAAGGTGTTCCGGGCCGGAGCAGGTCAGGTGCTCCGGCGCGGAGGAGGCCAGGTGCTCCGGGCCGGAGGAGGCCAGGTGTTCCGGGCCGGAGGAGGCAGGGTGTTCTGTCCCCAGAATGGGGACTGCGCCGCGCTTTCCCATCTCGCCGGGCTCTATAAAAGCCCCTGTGGGGCCGGGCCGGAGGAGGTCAGCTCCTCCGCACCGGAAAGGCGGGCCGCTCTAGCCCAATAGCGATAGGCGCTGCCGGGCGGGAGAGGCGCGCGTTATTCTGCGGGTCAGGTTCAGCCCCTGCGGGGTCAGCCCCCATCTGCGCGACGGCTTGGCCCTCAGAACCGCCCAGCGGGTATTTTATAAGGAGCAATGATATATGAGCGCGCACATTATTCGTGAGACAGACGCTTTGATCCGTGAAGCGGACGCTTTGATCCGAGAGGCGTGTGTGGAAACACGCGGCGAGATTGACGGCGCGGTACGGGGCAATGCTGACCGCATTGAACTCTGTTCGCGCCTCGACCTCGGTGGATTTACCCCTTCTGCCGAGATGGCGGCGTATGCCCGCGCCCATAACCTTAATGTGGCCGCGATGGTCCGCCGCCGCGCCGGGTTCACCGCCGCCCCCGAAGAGTGGGGCGGCCTGAAAGAAGACATTCGCGCCATGTTCCGCGCCGGAGCGGACGGCCTCGTGTTTGGCTACGTAACCGATGGCGGCCTTGACATGGAGACACTGAACGCGCTTCTTGAAGAAGTTCGCGCGCAAGAGGCGCGTTACGGCAAAAGAGAGCTCGTCTTTCACATGGCCTTCGACGAGATGGCTGAGCCTGAGCAGATCGCGGCCATCGACACCCTCGCCGCGCTGGGCTTTGACCGGATATTAACCAAAGGCGGCCCGGGCCGGGCGGAAGACAACATCGCCCGCCTGAAAGACTTGAACAACCACGCTCATGGCAAGATCACGATCCTCTGCGGCGGCGGCGTAACCGACAATAACTATCGGCATATCGCCAGGGAGACCGGTATCAGGCAGTTCCACGGCCGCCGCTTCGCCTGCGGATAACATCTGGGGGCGGCTCAATGGGAAGGCGCGGCGGTGTCCCCCCACGGGGGAATGGAAGCGGTTCAGTTTCCCACTGGGGCCGTGCGCCAGTTCCATGCCTGAGTTGTATCCGCCCCTAAGCGAGGGAAGGACCCTTCCCTAAGCGGGGGTCCGCGCCAAGCCTGAGCGTGATACCGCTCCTCAACGAGGGGGCTGTCCCCCCTAAGCGAGGGGGCTGTCCCCGCTAACCGAGGGTTGGATCGAACCCTAAGCAAGGCGCGGACACGCGCCTAAGCGAGGAGCGGACACGCGCCTAAGCGAGGGGGCAGTCGCCCCCTAAGCGAGGGCAGGGGTCTGCCCTAACCTGGGGCGGGGCGTTCTGTCCCCCGAAGGGGGGACTACGCCGCTTGTTCCCTTCATACCGCCCCCAAGGGAAGCCGTGCTTGCAAGCATACCTGCGGGGTGGGAAAGATATGAAACGAAGAGCGCGACAAGGGAGCCTGTAAAATCAACCTTTTATCGCCGATGATACCCGTACTAACCTTAAACAGCTTCACTCGCGGTTTGAATGATGCCGGGTTTCTAACGGCGATGTGCTGTTTGCCGCTACGCCTCCTAAGCGGCCCGTTAGTTTGTTATCGTGGGCAGGCGCAAAGCCCCCTCACTAAATATCCCGCTATGCCGCTTCCGTCCGGTGTTCCGCCGGTTTTGCTCCCGCTTTCTCCGCCTGCATATTCATAATCAGCATCTGGAGCCGGTTTTCGATGTTGGCAAAACTCGTGTCGGGGTCATAGTCGAGCGGCAGGATGTGGATGTCGGGGCGTTCTTCCTTGACCTTCTTGATGATGCCGCGGCCGCAGACGTGGTTCGGGAGGCAGCCGAAGGGTTGGAGTATGACGAAGGACTTCACGCCTCGTTGCGCGCGCAAGAGGATGTCGGCGGCCATAAGAAAGCCCTCGCCGGATTGCATCGAGTGGTGGATGATGTGGTCGGTGAGTTTTGCCATCTCTTTCATGCGGGTGCTGGGCTCGAAGAGCGGGTGCTTTTTTGCGGCGCCTTCCATGAGGGTGATGGCGCTGTTCACATAGCGGTCGCCGAGAATCGCGTAGAAGGTGTCGTAGACCGAATGGCGCACATGAAAATCCATGATCTCCGAGACGGTGTGGTAGAGCATCAGGTTATGGTAAATGTCGGCCATCTTGGGCAGTTCAACCTCCATGCCGTTTTCTTCGAGATACCGCTCGATTTCGTAATTTGAGCCGGTATGGAAGGTCAAGAGGTATTCCCCGGTGATAAAGACGACGGGGCGAGGCTTCGAGCGGTCGTACTCGATGCCGCAGAACGCGGAAATGGCCTTCCGGTAGGCGAGGTAGGCCAGCCTCATGCCGCCTTTCATCATCGCGTCGGCTATCGAATCGATCGACTCCTCGAAAAGGCGGTCGGTCTCGCCTTTCTGCGCCTCGTAGGGCCGGATCTTATGGCGCAGTTCTTCCAGAATGTCGGACATCACGATGCACCAAAGCCCCCGCGCGTAGGTGAGCTTGTTAAACTTGAAGCCGGGGTGCAGGTTCTTAGGATCGTTGAAATCGGTCGAGAAAACCGGCACTTGGGAAAAGCCCGCGTCATCAAGGGCCTTGCGCGTGAGCATCATGTAGTTGACGAGGCGGCAGTCGCACATCGTCTTCCCCGTCCCGACAACGACATCTCGCGGGTCGTACTCGCCGCTTTTCAACGCGAGAAGCGCCTCGCCGATGATCATCTGCGCGGGGAAGCACGAGTCGTTATGCACGTATTTCTTGCCGAGGGCCATCGCCTCCTTCCCGCCGATGGGGAGCGGCACGGCCTTCACGCCCCGCTGCCGTATCACCGCCGACATAATCTTGCAAAACGCCCGGCTCACGTTTGGTACCAGCACCGTCTTCACGCGCCGCTGGTCTTTCGTCCACTTGGTCGTATACGGGTCGTCCAGTTCCCGCACGACGTTCCGCCCGACAAGGCCGCGCCGGCGCTTTTCCACGGTCTCGATGAACGAGCGGACGCGGATCCGCAAGGGGCCCTGCACGTCGCTTTCGTCGAGCTTCAGGATCAACGGCGCCTTCCCCGCGATCTCCCGCATGACCCGCGTTACCTCGTCGGTGAAGAGCGCGTCATGGCCGCAGCCGAAACTGTATATCTCCACATACTCAAGCGCGGGATGTTGCGCCGCGATGATCGCGCCGGAGAGCAGCCTCGCGTGGTTGTTGTTGATAATGTCGATCATTGTCTTGGAAAGGTCAACCTCGCCGATACCGGGAAGCGCGTCAAGCGGGATGACGGGGATGCCGACGTTGGTAAAGTACTTGGCGATCTCATGGTTCACGAGTTCGTCAAACTGGTAGTGCCGCCCCGCGATCACCACCGCGAATCTCCCGGCCTTTTCGGTTTCCTCGATCACCTTCCGCGCCTTCCCGGTCATCTCGTCCCGAAAACGCTCAAACGCGGCGTCGGCAAAGGCGATCGCCTGCTTGGTGTCCTGCGCGTCAATGCCAAACGTGTCCCGCATAAACATACACAACTGGTGGTTCCTGTCCTGATTCTTGAACCAGTGGAACACCGGCGAATCAAACTGAATCTGCCAGTTCCGTTCGGGGTCGTCCGAATACTTGTTGACAATCGGATAGCCCTTCAGCACCGGGCAGGTGTACACCGAGTTCTTATCGCCGTTATCCGAGGGAATATGGAACAACTGGGGAAAGAAAATCCGGTCAACCTTCAGCGCCGCCAGGTCATGGATATGCCCATGCGTCAGCTTGGCCGGGAAACAAACCGTGTCCGAGGCCACCGATTGCAACGCTTTCTCGTACAGTTTGCGTGTCGACTTTCGTGACACCACCACGTCAAACCCCAGTGCCTTGAAAAAGGTCGTAAAGAACGGCATCGTGCGCCAAAAGTCCAGCACACGGGGGATCCCGATCGTGATGTTTCGTTTTTCGCACACCGTCTCATAGGGATAATCGCCGAACAACAGCCGTTCCCGCTCCTTGAGCAGATCGGGTGTCGCGTTCATCGCCCCGGTGATCCGCCTCACCTTCTCGCGGGTCTGCGCGTCATCCAGTGTACCGATGATTTCCCCCCGCTCGCAACGATTGCCGGTAACCCACGTTTCGCAGGCGTCCGCGTTGCCGCCGTAGGAGAACGTAAGCAGTGTGCGGTTGCAGTTGTTCGCGCAGAACGTACAGCGCACGTTGGACTGTTGCGTGTAGTCAAACCCCGCCATCCGGTCAAGACCCACAAAGCGCGTATTTCCCGCCGTGCCATGCGGCGAGGTGTAGCCGTTTTCCGCGATATGCTTCTTGGTAAGCAGCGCGATCCCGATGGCCCCCATCTCGCCGGGATAGGGGGAACGGGTTACATCCTTATCCAGATACTGTTCTATTGCGCGCAGCACCGCGTCATTCTTGAACGTCCCGCCCTGCACGACAATCCGGTTTCCCAGCCCGGACAAGTTGGAAAGACGCACCACCTTCGTAAACACATTCTCGACAATAGAACGGCACAGCCCCGCGCAAATGTCGTTGGCCGTCTTCCCGTTCCGCTGCTCGGTGATGATCGCGCTGTTCATAAACACGGTACAGCGGCTGCCCAACTCGGCGGGATTCTTCGAATTAAACGCGGCCCGGGCAATCCCTGCTACCGGAATACCGAGATTGGCCGCAAAGTTTTCAAGGAACGAACCGCAGCCCGCCGAGCAAGCCTCGTTCACCGTGATATTCGTTACAACACCATTGCTGATATTGATCGCCTTCATGTCCTGGCCGCCGATGTCAAGGATAAAACTCGCGTCCTTCACATACTTGGCAACCGCCTCCGCATGGGCAACGGTCTCGACTGTGTGGTAGTCCGCCCCGAAAGCCTTGTCAAACAAGAGTTCCCCATAGCCCGTTGTCCCCAGCCCGATGATCTCAAGCGTCGCCCCGGCATCGTCATACTTCTTTTTTAAGTCGAGCAGGGCCTCTTTCACCACCCTTAGCGGCTCGCCCTGGTTCGCCGAATAGAAGCGGTCGAGGAGGTTCTCATCCTCGTCCATCAGCACAAACTTCGTCGTGGTTGACCCCGCATCGATACCGAGATAGGCCCTGACGGTCTCGCCCTTCTGGGGCGCGTAACCCGGCAGGGGAGGCAGCCGGTGTTTTTCCTCATAGCCGCGCCGTTCCGCTTCCGATGCGAAGAACAACGCGCCTGACCCGCCCGTCCCCGCCGCCCGGTAATGGGCCAGGGCCTCTGCCGCTTTCCGCAGATCAAAAGGCCGCTTCCGTTCCGCAAAAAGCTCGTCGATAGCAAGCGCCGCCCCGTGCGCGATGAGAATCTCAGGATTGGCCGGGCGGATAACATCCTCGTCACATAACTCCAGCCGTTCTTTGAACACCCGCACCAATGTCGGATTAAACGTCAGCGGTCCGCCCTCAAAGATAACCGGCGGCTTAATCGCCAGCCCCTGGGCCAGCCCGCCAATCGTCTGCTTGGCAATCGCGTGAAACGCCGAGAGCGCAATGTCCTCAGGCAACGCCCCCTGGTTGAGCAAGGGCTGGATGTCCGTCTTGGCAAACACCCCGCACCGGCCCGAAATGTCATGCACCGACCCGCCCTTCACCGCAAACGACTCAAAATCTTCGGTGGGAATCCGCAGCAGCGTGGCAACCTCGTCAATGAACGCCCCCGTACCGCCCGCGCAACTCCCGTTCATCCGCATATCGGATGCGGCAAGTTTCCCCGTTAGTTCATTTCTATGGAAGAAAACAATCTTCGCGTCCTGCCCGCCCAGTTCAATCGCCACCCGCGACTCAGGATGAAACGTCCGCACGGCAATCGCGTTCGCCACGACCTCCTGCACAAAATGCGCTCCAATCGCCTCGGCAATAGGCGCGCCCCCCGACCCGCAAACCGCCGCAAAAAACGCCGCGAGAGGATACTTCTCAAGGATTTCTTGCAACAACTGATGGGCGGTACCGGCCTGATCCGCATTATGCCGCCGATACCCGGAAAACACGAGAGCCTTGCTTTCAGTCTCCATCACGACCGCCTTCACCGTTGTCGAACCCACGTCAAGCCCCAGATACAATGTCATACCTCATTATCCCCGAAAATCCCGCCCGTGTCAACCACTCGCCGTGAGGTGCTTGGGAACAGCGAAAGGGAGAGGGCGGCGGTTTCTCCGTCCCTAAAGCAACACTGATTAAATCACCGGGAAGAGGTATACTGAGAGAATGGAAAAGCAACTAAGAGCCTGTTCAATATCTTGTCCAAATTTTCCCCGGATGTATAATGAAATAAAACCACAGGAAAGGCAGGAATAGTATGAGAGTAACCTGTCCAAGCGGCATCGCCCGGGAACAATTCCCGGCGACAGAACACGAACTGCAATCAGCCCGAAAGGCAACACGCCCGCGCGCCTATGAT